>JAUVSA010000204.1 GCA_030597345.1 Bacillota bacterium | reverse complement strand
GCAAGAAGTCTCTGCGCCGGAAGAGAAACGCGAACTGGAGCGGTGGCGCGGCGAGCTAGGTGTTCTCCAGGTCGGGCGCGCGCAGTTGTTCGGGGTGCTGGAAGCCTACACTGAAGAGCTCGAGAAGGGCCCGCCAGCGTCAATCGAGGGGATGCTGAAGGCAGAGGCGAAGCAAGTAGAAGGAATTCTCCTGGGCATTGGACTGACGCCCGCAGCGGACAAGTAAGCACCGTGGCCGGCGCCGGGGCGGCACCAGCAGAGCGCGCGTGCGTGCCTGTCGGGGCCGCTCGCCAGGGCGAGGCCATATGCTCAGCGGGCGATTATCTGGTATTATGTCCTGGTAGGCCGTGGTTCCGGCACGCGGGTTCTAAGCGAGTAGCGGCCCGACCAGGCGCTTGGATTGTCACGGAGAGGGCTTACGTCGTGACCGAGAAGCCAAAGCGACGGAGGAAGAAGCGACAAGGGGCCCCCGCCAGCTTTGAGAAGGCGCTCGGCCGTCTGGAAGAGATAGCGGAGCAGCTGGAGAGCGGCGAGCTTGCACTGGAGGAGGCGATTTCCCTTGCCGAGGAGGGACTGGAGCTCTCCCAGTTCTGCGAGAAGCAGCTCACTGAGGCGGAGGGGAAGATCCAGCAACTGGTGGAGCGTATGGGGGTGGCCGAACTGGAGTCGATGGAGCCGGAAACTGAAGGAGAGAGCGAAGGAGAGTAGGCTTGCCTGTGGGCGAATTGCTGGACAAGATCGACGGGCCGGCTGATCTGCGCGGCCTGAAGGAAGAGCAACTCGGGGAGTTAGCGGAGGAAGTCCGCGGCCGCATGATCAGCGTGGTATCGCAGCGCGGCGGACACTTGGCGGCCAGCCTGGGGGCGGTGGAACTGACGATCGCGCTCCACTATGTGTTCGAGAGCCCGAAGGACAAGATCGTCTGGGACGTGGGGCACCAAGCCTATGCCCACAAGCTCCTGACGGGCCGACGGGAGCGCTTCGAGACGCTACGCCAAGCTGGAGGGATTTCCGGCTTTCCGCGGCGGAGTGAGAGCGAACACGATGCCTTCGACACCGGCCATGGCAGCACCGCCATTGCGGTCGGGGCGGGTCTGGCGAAGGCGCGCGATATGGCGGGCGAGGACCATGCGGTCGTGACGGTGGTGGGAGATGGTGCGATGTCCGGAGGCATGGCCTTCGAGGCGCTCAACCTAGTGGGCCACTTGAGCACCCCTCTGATCGTCGTCCTCAACGACAATCAGATGTCGATCTCTCGCAACGTCGGAGCGCTCGCCGGCTACCTGAGCAGACTTCGACTGGCCCCTCACTATCCCCGCGCGAAGTCCGATTTCGAATCACTGGCGTCGAGGCTCCCGCTGGGAGACAGCCTGCTGGAAGCAGTGCAGCGATTCAAGGATGGGATCAAGCAACTCCTCATTCCCGGCATGCTGTTCGAGGAACTTGGCTTCACGTACCTCGGACCCATCGACGGCCATGAGTTACCCGTGTTGATCAACACCCTTCGGCAGGCGCGTGCCCTCGACCGGCCGGCGCTTATCCATGTAATCACTCAGAAGGGGCGGGGCTACGTGCACGCCGAGAACGACGCAGCCAAGTGGCATCGCACCGGCGCCTTCGACATTGAGTCGGGTGAGCCGTTGAGCGCCGCCAGCGGCCTCTCGTTCACGCACGTGTTGGGCGAGACGCTAGTCGGGATCGCCGAGCGCGACCCTCGCCTGGTGGCGATTACGGCCGCGATGAAGGAAGGAACCGGGCTCCGGGAGTTCGCGGAGCGATTCCCGGATCGCTTCCTCGATGTGGGAATGGCGGAACAGACTGCGGTCACCTTCGCTGCGAGTCTCGCCACTCAGGGCTTGCGCCCCGTGGTCGCGATCTACTCCACTTTCCTCCAGCGGGCCTATGATCAGATCGTGCACGATGTGGCACTGACGCGTCTGCCAGTTGTCTTCGCGCTGGACCGCGCTGGACTGGTGGGAGAAGATGGCCCGACTCACCACGGCGTCTTCGATCTCACATACCTGCGCCACATACCCGGACTGGTAGTGATGGCGCCGAAGGACTTGTCCGAGCTGGCCGCGATGGTGAACAGCGCTGTGGAGCTCGGAGGGCCCGCGGCGATTCGCTATCCCAGGGGGGAGGGCACCAATCCGCCTGACGGCGACGTGACGGCCTGCCCGATAGGAAAGGGTGAGCTACTGCGCGAGGGAGAGGGGGTGGCCGTGCTTGCACTGGGGTCCATGGTCGGCCTCGCGTTGGGTGCGGCGCGGATGCTGGCAGGAGAGGGGATTGAGGCCGCCGTGGTCAACGCGCGCTTCGTCAAACCACTGGACGCTGAACTGATCTGCGAACAGGCCCGCCTCTGCGGCCGTGTAGTTACCGTTGAAGAGAATTCTATCGCCGGCGGGTTCGGCAGCGCGGTTGCCGAACTGCTGCACCAGCAGGGGCTATGTGTTCCGGTGTTGTGCCTGGGTCTGCCAGACCGATTCGTCGAACATGGAAGCCGGGAGGAGTTGTTGGCGAGCATCGGCCTGGAGCCCAAGGCGATCGCGGAGAAGATCGCCCGATTCGTGCAGGCAGAGAGCCGATCGCTTACATAGGTAGGGTGACAGAGAAACGCCGTGCCACGCTGTCCGCATTGTGATCGTACGAGTGACGAGGAGAGCCGCTTCTGCAAGCACTGCGGCGTCGCTATGGATGCTTCGCCGAGCACTGAGGCCGAGGACGAAGACACGCTGATCATCAGGCTCTTCGACGAGCGGCCCGAGGAAGCGGTAGAACGCCGAGCGCGCCTCTGGCTGCTCGACCCAACGGGGGAACACGTCTCCAGGGCCTGTGAGCTGGAGGAGGAAATCACCGTCATAGGGCGCCATTCCGACTGCGCGATCTCGCTGCCCAGCAGCACTGTCTCCCGGCGCCACGCGCAGATCCGCCGTGAGGGCAGCCAGTATTTCCTGAGCGACATGAGCAGCACGAACGGCACTCTCCTCAACCGCGAGCCTGTCATCGGCGAGGAGTTGCTCCACGACCGGGATGAGATCGGGGTCGGGACCTACCGGATGATCTTCAGGTACTCATGATCCAGTCGTCCAGCGAACACAACCCTAATGGTCCAATCACTGACCGCATTCGGAGTTGCTCTGCTGCTCGGGGTGGTGCTCTCTCGGACCTTTCGGCGCAGCCTCTCGTGGCTCTACTCTAGAGAGCGCAAGGTAGGGAAAGAGAAGATCTATCGTCTCTTTCCTAAGCCGCGGCGCCCACTGGGCGGAGGGCTCGCGCTGGCGCTCGTGGCAACCGTGGCGCTCCTCGCAGTTCCCTTGATCTGGGGTCGCTCGCCCGAGGTGGAGGTGCTCTGGCTGCTCGCCCTGGTGTGGGCCAACGCGCTGATCGGGCTGCTGGACGACCTGAAGAAAGTGGCAGGCCGAGGGCTGCGAGACGGGCCGAAGTTCCTGCTCCAGTTGCTGGCCGCGCTGGCCTTTGGCTTCGCCCTGTGGGGTCTGGGAGGGCGGCACGAGGTGCATGTTCCTTTCCGCGCTTACCCGGTGGATTTTGGCGTTTTCTACGCGCCTTTCGCCGCGCTAGTGGTGTTGGCGACGATCAACGCAGTCAACCTCTCAGACGGCATCGACGGCCTCGCCGGCGGGTCGGCAGTGATTGCCCTGGTAGGGCTGGCGGGAATGGGCCTCGTACATCCGGCGCATTCGGTGGCGCCGATCTGCTGGCCGCTGATCGGCGCAGTGCTGGGATTCCTTGTCTACAACCTCCCGCCGGCACGGCTGCTGATGGGAGACACCGGTGCTCTCGGTATCGGAGCCGGACTGGCGGCGTTGGCGATCTTCGCCCAGGCCGAACTGTGGCTCCCGCTGCTGGCAGCGCCTTTTGTCATCAATGCTGCCTCGGTGGTGGTACAAATGGGAACGGTGCGGGGTCTCTGGCGCGTAGCGAGGCCCCTTCGTCACCAGACCACCGAAACCGCTCGCCCCTTTCTCCGCACTCCGCGCCACCACCACGTCCAGTGGCTCGGGTGGAACGATTGGCGAATCCTGGGCCTCTACTGGGGCCTGGGAGCGCTGATGGCCGCCTGGGGTCTGGTCGCCCTGCGTTCAGGAGTGTTCTGGTTGATCGGACTGCTGCTGCTGGCCGCATTCCTGCTGGGCGCCGCGATCCAGAAGCTCCTTCAGGCCAGCTACTTCCTAGGGCTCATCCCCGGCACCGAGCAATCGCCCTCCGTGCGGGTGGCT
>JAUVSA010000334.1 GCA_030597345.1 Bacillota bacterium | reverse complement strand
GCGCGCGAGCCGCTGCGGAGGATGCTCGGAGAGGCCGAGCCGGGCAGCTACGATGAGCACTGCCTTGCAGTAGCGCTGGGGCAGCTGGGGGAGGCCTCGGTTATGCTTGTTCTGAAGGAGCGGATGAAGAACAGCGGGCACGGAGATGGTTTGCCGCCAGGGTGCCCCCATTACGAGCAAGCCGAACAGGCGGCGCAGGCGCTGGCGCGGATTGGGGAGGAGGCGGTGCCGGTATTGGTGGATGCTCTGGACTGGCAGTACGAGCATACGGCCGACTATGCGGCGCTGGCGCTCGGTGAGATCGGGGATGTGCGGGCGCTGAGACCGTTGATCGGCCTGCTTGATCGTCCGAGCGACCGCACTCGCCACCATGCGGCGATAGCGCTGGGCGAGCTGGGCGATCCCGCGGCGATGCCGCAGCTGTGGAAAGCTGCGCGCGATCCGAGCGCGTATGTCAAAGCTGGGGCAGCGGAGGCGCTCTGGCGGTTGGGGGAGGTGGAAAGCCTGTCCGTCATGACAGAGGTTCTGCGAGATGATGGAGAGGACTGGGAGCGGGAGGAGGCAGTGAAAGCTCTCGGCCGGATTGGTGGCGCACAGGTGATTCGTGCGCTGGAAGAAGCACTCTCTGATGCGGCGTTCAGGGTGCGTTGGGCCGCCAGGAAGGCTCTGCGCGGCCTGGAAGAGCAGTAGTAGCAGGCGACCGCACTGGGTTTCGCGCTGATGACCCTTCGTGAAAAGGGAGGTCATCCGATGAAGAGGGGACGAGCGTTTGCGCTGGCGGTGCTAGGCCTGCTCGCGGTGTGTTGTGTGGCGAGCGCGGACGGGAAGTTCTTCAGCGCGGCGGACGACGTGGCGGTGCCGAATCAGAAGGCGCTGCTCTGGCTGGAGAACGGCCGGGAGACGCTGATCCTTCAGGTGAAGTATGAGGGCGGGGCGGGGGATTTCGGTTGGGTGGTTCCCGTCCCGGGCCGGCCGAGGATAGATACGGCCTCTTCGGAGTTGTTCTACGAGCTGGCGTGGGTGACGAAGCCTGTCACTGTGAAAGCGCCAGGGACGAGGGGGATGCTGCACGGGGGCACTGAAGGTGTCACAGTTGTCGAGCGCGCGCAGGTGGGACCATATGATGCGACTGTTCTGGCAGCAACGGATTCGGCGGCGCTCGCGGGTTGGCTGCGGGAGCACGGGTACCGGATGCCGACGCGGGCGGAGGAGGTGCTGGGGAGCTATGTGGCGCGAGGGTGGTACTACGTGGCGCTTCGGATAGACACGGCGCGGCTGCAAGAGGAAATGCTGGGAGAGCTGCGGCGGATCGATCCTCGAATCGAGGGGCTCGAGGATGCACCTGACCGGGTGGCGGCTGCGTTGGTGAGAGCGGCCGATGAGGCCGACCCGGCTGGGCGCGCGAAGGTAGGCGTGCTGGCGAACATATTGTACAGTGCTCCGCGCGTGCCTCGCGAGGGAGCGATCTGGTACCCGAGTGGGGGGGATGAGGAACGGGCGCACTGGCAGGAGATGTGGCTGCGTCGGTATGAGCGGGTGCTTGGGACAGGCCCTCTGGGGGTGAGGGATGTAAACGAGTGTCTCCAGGGCTGCGCGGAAGCCTTCGGAGAAGGGAGAGTGAAAGAGGCGGCCAGGCAAGCGGGGATACTGCGTGATGGATCGTTGGCAGAAGTGGCCGAGAAGCTGACCTCTTTCGCCAACCATGACCTGCGTAGCGATGTCCCCTATGCGGAAGCGCAGTGGCGGCGTTGGCCGCAGTTCCTCGCGAGCCTTGGGTGGGAGAGGCCCGTGGACTGGCCCGAGGATTACAGAGTGGTGCGAGAGTTGGTCCACAAGTGCAGGAGCATGCCGCCGCCGCGGCCGGAGGAGTTGAGTCTGCGCAGTAGAGAGGACAGGGGCATAGGAGAGTACATGCTCATGGCTGCTGCTGGCCTGGAATCGGGTGGAGCGCTTAGAGCGCGCAGCGAGCTGTACTATCGCACCCGCGAGGCGGTCATGGCAGCGGTGGGCGGGGTCGAGAAGGCGCTTTCGTCGGGGAGCATAGAGCCGCTGCTGTTAGAGTTCGAGAGCAGACAACTGGTC
>JAUVSA010000199.1 GCA_030597345.1 Bacillota bacterium | reverse complement strand
GTTCGACCTCTTTCTCCTCTTCCTCTGCGCAAAGATCGCCGGGGAGATTTGCCTCCGCCTCAGACAGCCAGCCGTCGTCGGCGAGATCCTCGTCGGCATGATCATCGGTCCCCACCTCCTGCACTGGATCAGCTCTGTCCCTACCGCTGGCGGCGGCAGAGAGCTGACGCCCTTCCTCGAGAGCTTCGCGGAGCTTTGCGTCGTTTTCCTCCTCTTCATCGTCGGCATGGAGGTGGAGCCGGCTGACCTCCTCCGCGTCGGCGGCCTCGCCGCCGCCGTCGCCCTCGCCGGCATGGTGCTGCCCTTTGGGTTCGGCGCGGGCCTCATGTACCTGCTGCACCGGCCTCTGGCCGAGTGCCTCTTCGTCGGCGCCGCCCTCACCGCCACCAGCGTGGGCATCACCGCCCGCGTCCTCCAGGACATGGGCCAACTGGGCACCCGCGTCGCGCGGGTCATCCTCGGCGCCGCCGTCCTCGACGACATCGGAGGCATGCTCGTTCTCGCCGTCGTCTCCGGCGCCGCCGCTGGCGCCGTCTCTGGCTCAGAGATCCTCATCCTCATCAGCACCGCCGTCGGGGGCCTGGGCCTCGCCTTCCTCCTCGCCCGCTCGGCCGTCCACCGCTTCCGCCCCCGCCTCTACGCCGTCACCCGCACCAGCAATGAAAGGGTTCTCTTCTCCCTGGCCATCGCCGTCTGCTTCGGGTTCGCCGCCCTCGCTGAGGTAATCCAGCTCGCCGCCATCATCGGCGCCTTCTTCGCAGGCATTATCTTCGCCGAGCTTAAGGAAGCGCCGGAGCTGCGACGCTCCATGGAACCCATTTACGAGCTGCTCGTCCCCATCTTCTTCGTCACCATGGGCGCCAAGGTCGACCTCCCTCTCCTGCTGGGCTGGGGAGTGCTGAAGGTCGGGCTCATCATGACTTTGCTCGCCATCATCGGCAAAGTCGTCGGCTGCGGCCTCGCCGCCTACCGCATGAAGTTCCGGGATGCGCTGGCCGTCGGGGTAGGCATGACCCCCCGCGGCGAGGTCGGCATCGTCATCGCCCTCATCGGCCTCAACAAGCACATCATACCAGACAGCGTCTACGCCCAAGTCATCTTCATGTCCGTCGTCACCAGCTTCTTCGCCCCGTCGCTGCTGCGCATTCTGCTGGTGGCGCCGGCGGAGAAGCCCCCGGCGCCCGAGCCAGCCGAAGAAAGTCCCCCGGGCGACCACGGCGAACCAACACCGTAGGAGCGACTTTCTCGTCGCCACTCCATCGCCACAAGGATGTGCCTTCTACGCATGCGGTTCGAGGTGATTCATGCACCCTCTCTGGCGCGGGATGTTGGATCTGCTGTATCCGCCGCGGTGTGAGGCCTGCGGCCGGCTGCGGCAGGAGCCGATCTGCGACGAATGCCGCGCATCGATCGAGCACATCGGGCCGCCGGTGTGCGAAGTGTGCGGACAGCCCTTCGATCCGAGGGCGCAGGCCGCCCCGCAGTGCGCCGAGTGCCGGGGCAGGCGACGCTCCTTTTCGGTAGCGCGCAGCGCAGCCTACTACGACGGGCCGCTCGCGGCAGCCATTCGCAGGTTCAAGTACGACGGCCAGTTAGTGCTCGGGGGCCCGCTGGGCAGAGTCATGGTCCAGGCGTTGGAGAACGGCGCAGCCCGGGACCTCGATCCGGCGACCATCGACGTGGTGTGCGCGGTGCCGCTGCACGAGTCAAGGCTGCGGGAGCGTGGGTTCAACCAATCGGAGGTGTTGGCGGAGGCCGTCGCGGAGGCGATTGAGAAGCCGCTGAAGCCGCTGCTGGAGCGGACCAGGCCGACGGCGCCGCAGGTGGATCTTCCCGCCTCGTCGCGGGTGCGGAACGTGCAGGGGGCATTCGCGGCGAACCTGCGAGAGGTGATTGCGAAGCAGCGGGTGCTGTTGATTGATGACCTGTTCACAACGGGGGCGACGCTGAGGGAGTGTGCGCGGGTCCTGCGTGCCGCAGGAACGGCTGAGGTGCGGATCTTTGCCCTCGCCCGGCCGGTTCCCACATGGCGGCGGGCGGGGGCAGATGCGCGTGCTCTTGCCCGCGAGCACCGGGTAGACTGAACCTGTGAACACCACGCGGCGTGAAGCTCAGGTAAGGGGAACCGTGCAGGGGGTCGGCTTTCGGCCATTCGTGTACCGTTTGGCCACTTCGCTGGGCCTCGCCGGATCGGTGAGGAATACGGCGGCCGGAGTGGTGATCGAGGTAGAGGGCAAGCAAGCAATGGTGGATGAATTCGCGCGGCGGCTGGAGGCGGAGGCGCCGCCGCTGGCGCGGATTGCATCGGTGGAGATGCGTGAACTGCCCGCGGTCGGGCTGAGCAGCTTCGACATTGTCGAGAGTGTGGGGGCGAAGCGGCCGACCGCACTGATCCCGCCGGATGTCGCGCTCTGCGCGGACTGCGCGGGGGAGATCGCGGACCCGAGGGATCGTCGCGCCGGATACCCGTTTACGAACTGCACGAACTGCGGGCCGCGGTTCAGCATCGTGCGCGGGATTCCGTACGACCGTCGGCAGACGACGATGGCGGCGTTCGAGATGTGCGGGGATTGCGCGCGGGAGTACCGCGAACCGCGAGACCGGCGCTTTCACGCGGAGCCGGTTGCGTGCCCGGAGTGCGGGCCGGAGCTGTTCCTCAATGGTGAGCGCGCGCCGGATGGGATTGCGCGGGTGGCGGGGATGCTGAGTGAGGCGAACGTAGTTGCGATCAAGGGGCTGGGTGGATACCACCTCGCGTGTGATGCGCGGAACGCGGATGCGGTGGAGATGCTGCGCACGCGAAAGGGACGGGGGCTGAAGCCGTTCGCGATCATGGTGCGGGACATGGAGGAGGCGCGGCGCGTGGCGGTGGTGAGCGGCCGCGCGGCAGCGATATTGACTTCACCGGAAAGCCCGGTTGTGATCATGCCTGCGCGGGCAGGGAGCGGCCTGGCCGAGGGCATCGCGCCGAGGCAGAACACGGTGGGGGTGATGCTGCCCTACACACCGCTGCATCGGCTGCTGCTGGCGAAGTCGCCGCCGGCATTGGTGATGACGAGCGGAAACCTCGCGGAGGAGCCGATCGAGCATCGGGACGAGGAGGCGCGAGAGAAGCTCGGGCCGATTGCGGATCATATCCTCTCGCACAATCGAGAGATCGCGGTGCCGTGCGATGACTCGGTGGTGCGAGTGGAGGGCGATCTCGTTATTCCGGTGCGGCGGGCGCGGGGATATGTGCCGCGGTCGGTGGCGGTTGATTACGACGGGCCGCCCGTGCTGGCGGTGGGCGGGCAGCACAAGAACACCTTCTGCCTCTTGCGGCAGGGCGAAGCGATCCTGAGCCAGCACATCGGTGACCTCGACACGGCGGAGGTGTTGGAGTACTTCGGGCGGGCGGTGCGGCACTTCGAGGAGCTGTTCGAGGTCAAGCCGGAGATTGTGGCCCATGATCTGCATCCGGGATACCTCTCGACGCAGTGGGCGAAGTCGCTGGAGGGCGTGAAGCTGGTTGGGGTGCAGCACCACCATGCGCACGTGGTGAGCGTGATGGCGGAGTCCGCCTTCGGCGGAGAGGGGCCGGTGATCGGAGTGGCCTACGATGGGACGGGATACGGGGCGGATGGGACGGTGTGGGGAGGCGAGATCCTCATCGCGGATCGGAGGGGGTTCGAGCGGGTGGGGCATCTGCGGCCGGTGCCGCTGCCGGGCGGGGAGGCGGCGATCCGGCATCCCGCGCGGATGGCGCTGAGCTACCTGATCGACGCGTTTGGGCCGGAAGAGGGAGTAGAGAAGGCACGTCGGCTGATGCCGCATCTGACGGAGGCGGAGGCGCGGGTGGTGGCCAGGCAGGTGGAGCGGGGGATCAACAGCCCGGTGTGTTCGAGCATGGGGCGGTTCTTCGATGCGGTGGCGGCGATGTTGGGCGCGACGCCGGAGGCGACCTATGAGGGGCAGCCGGCCATGGAACTGGAGGCGATGGCGCACTTGGCAGAAGACACGTTCCTGCCCTACGAGTATGACATTGTGGATGGTGTGGTTGACGTGCGGCCGGTGGTGCGCGGGGTAGTGGAGGATGTGGAGCGAGGAGTAGAGCGGGGGGAGGTCGCGGCGCGGTTTCACGAGACGGTAGCGCGGTTTACGGTGGAGGCGTGCCAGAGGATTCGGGAGGAGGGCGGGCCGAGCGATGTGGTCCTATGCGGTGGGGTGATGCAGAATGCGAGGTTGGTGGGGAGGTTATTGGTGTTGCTAGAGAAGGCGGGGCTTCGGCCGCATATCCACACAGAAGTCCCGCCGAATGATGGGGGGATGAGTTTGGGGCAGGCGGTGGTGGCCTCCTGTAGGGCGGGGTCTCCGCGCCCCGCCT
>JAUVSA010000309.1 GCA_030597345.1 Bacillota bacterium | reverse complement strand
GCGGCGCTGGTTGCGACGGCCGGAGTCTTGCGGGGGCCGGATGCGCGCGAGGAAGCGGCGCGTCTCTATGAGCGGGCGCTGGCGATCCGGGGGAAGGAGCTTGGGCCAGACCACCCAGAGCTGGCTGACATGCTGGAGAAACTGGGTGACCTGTACGCCACCCGCGGCAAGCACGCCGAGGCCCTGCCGTTCTACCAGCGGGCGCTGGCGATTCGAGAGAACGCGGCGGCCGTGGACTATGCCGGGCTGGAGGCGGCGCTGGGTCGCGTTGCCGATGTGTACTGTCAGCTCAGCATGTACCGGCGAAAGGAGGCCACTTGCCGGCGGAGGATCGAGGTGAAGGAGCAGCTCCTTGAGAGGCAGGAACAAGAGCTGGGCGCCGAGCATCCGGCGGTGGGGTTCACCGTTGAGAGTTTGGCGAAACTGTACCAGCTCGCGGACTCGAAGGCTGACCGGGGGAAAGCGGTTGCTCTCTACCAGCGGGCGCTCAGGACAAAGGAGCGGTGGCTCGGCCGGGAGCATCAGGGGCTAGGGAGGACCCTCAGCGATCTGGCGTGGGTGTACTTCCATCAAAGAGAGTATGGCGAAGCAGCGCCTTTGCTGACCCGGGCGGCGGCGATCCGCGAGAAGGCTGCGGGCCAGGAGTACCCGGAGGTGAGTGATCTACTGCGACGGCTCGCGGACGTCTACTCCGCGCAGGGGAAGGGGGTGGAGGCAGTGGAGGCCCGCCGGCGAGCGCGCGATGCCAAGCTGAAGAAACAGATCGCGTTCGCCCAGGAATACCCCGATCCGGACTCCCCGATGTCGGCGGACCCGGTGATCGAGCTGGCCCGACTCTACCGGTCGGAAGGGAGGCTGGCGGAGGCGCGGGCTCGCTGCGAGCAGGCATTGGGAATGCAAGAAGAACAGCTCGGCCTGGAACATCCCGATCTCGTGGGCATTCTCGACGCGCTGGCGGAGGTGGCGTACGCGCAGGGCAAGCCGGAGGAGGGGAAGACTTACCACGAGCGCGCGCAGGCGATCCATCAGGCGGGACTGCGGGGCACGGGAGAAGCAACGGTCGGGCTGATGGAGGAGTTGGGCACAAGTGAGGGGAGGGCGAGGGCCAGGGCGCTGGTGATCGAGGCACAGGAGGCGCTGCGGGTTGCCGGGAGCTATGGTGCGAAGCGCCCGGGGAGCCCGGAGAGCAAGGCAGATGACCGGCTGGTGGAGCTGCGGCGGGAGCTAGTGGCGATGGGGCTGGGCGCGGTGCTGGCGCTGCTGGAAAAGCCCGACGACGACAGAGGGGGGCAGATAGGGGACTGGCAGCGGGAGACGATCCGGCGGATCGGTAGCCGGGCAATCCCTGCGCTTGCGGCGGCTTTGCGCGATCCGCGGGACGATGTGAGAGAGACCGCGCTTCGCTGTCTCGTGGGCATGGATGATCCCAGTGCGGCGCGAGCCATCGCGGAGGCGCTGGCCGAACCTGACTCGCCCATACGGAAGCATCTGGGGGAGCGTCCGTTCTACCTCCGCAAAGGGCTGGCGGAGGACCGCCGCATGGTGGATGTGCTCCTGGGCGTATGGGGGACGAAAGGCGGGGTGGCGGGCCAGAGGCCGGGGATACCCGACACGCGCGAAGCCAGGGAGACACTGCTAGAGATTATTGGAGAATGGGAGGCGAAAACCGAGGAGGCGGAAAGGACAATCCGTGAGGCCGCCCGGGTGCGCCGGAGTCTGATTCGCCCGCTGTACGAGCTTGGAGGAGAGGCCGCTATTGAACAACTTGTGCGTGAGATGGAGAGCCGGCAGGAAGAGGTCCGCGAGTCGGCGATGTACTGGCTGAGGCAGATGGGTGACAGCGCGGCCGAGCCGGTAGCACGACTGCTCTATCACAATGACCCCGAGGTGCGGCGCGCGGCGCTGGCTGTGCTGAGGAGGGTTGGGGTTCCGGAGGAATCGTATCCGCAGGTCTTCTCACAGGTGTACGCATCGGAAGTTCGAGGAGCGGCGCTGGGGATTCTCCCGAGGCTGAATCCGGAGATAGTAGTGCCGTGGCTGCTGGACGAGCTGGCACAAATGCCCCCGGTGCCTGACGAGTCGGTCCAGAAGCGGCGGGTCGAACTGGTGCGGACACTTGCGCGGGTAGGGGATGCGAGAGCGACGGAGCCCCTGATGGCGATCCTAAGGGATCGAGAAGAGCCGGCTGAACTGCGGCGCGCTGCCTTTGGAGGTCTTGCGTGGCTGGATGCGCCGGGGCTGGCGGAGGCCGCGGCGGATATACTGCGCGATCCCAAGCAAGTGCGCATCGTGATGGGTCGCTATTCGCGCGAGCTGCACATGGTGGTTGACGATCCGGTTGCCTTCTACCTGGGAGTTCTGGAGGGCAATCCCGATCCGCACGTGCGCAACGATGCCATCTGGGCGTTGGGGAGGCTGCACGATCCGCGGGCGGTGGAGCCGATCGTTCGCGTGCTGCAAGGCGAGCCGGCGGAGGCGGAGGAGACCCGTGTGAACCTTCGCGGATCGGCTGCGTGGGCGCTGGGGGAGATAGGGGACCCGGGGGCCGTGCCGGCGCTGTTGGAGTTTGCGTCGAGGCGAACGCGGGAAGAGGGGCGCTTCCCTTGGCGGGCAGTGGAGGCGCTCGGGAAGATCGGGGATGAGCGGGCGCGCGAGCCGCTGCGGAGGATGCTCGGAGAGGCCGAGCCGGAGAGCTACGATGAGTACTGCCTTGCAGTAGCGCTGGGGAAGCTGGGGGAGGCCTCGGTTATGCTTGTTCTGAAGGAGCGGATGAAGGACAACTCTCACGGGGATGGGCCGGGGCCGTTTTT
>JAUVSA010000220.1 GCA_030597345.1 Bacillota bacterium | reverse complement strand
CTCGCCAGACGGCCCGAACTGGCCGCCTGCGCGGAGCAGGCGGTACAGCTATGTTGATCCTCGACGTCACCAACCTGCCCGACCGTGTGGGAGACTTGGAGTTCGTGCGCCGCCTCGGCCGGCGGCATATCTCCCACGCGTTTCACGACATTGACGGCACGCACTCGCTGCTCCGCGACTGGCCGCCGGTTATGAGCGCTCTCATCTCCTGGGTCATCGCCAACGGCCTGCCGGAGGGCTACGACCGAGAGGAGAACGCCGCCCACATCGCCGCGCAAGTCGAGTCTCTGCGCGCGCCAGAAACGGATCGCTTCGCCATCGAATCGGCCGGCCTCGCCGCGCTCACCCAGATGGAATGGGCCATTCGGCGCGCCCTCCAGCAGGGCACGCTGTTGCCGGCGGGCGGACCGCTGGAGGCGGAAGAGAGTGCGTCCAACGCCGAGATCATCCGGCGCATCTGGGAAGGGCGCGAGCGGTACGACGATCTCTCCGATTCACCGCGCGTGCGCGACTTCGTCGCCGCGCATACCCCTCGACTCTTCCACCTCTACGAGGCAGTGCTTGCTCAGGCCTCGCGCGACCGCAACTTGGCCGCCGCGCGACAGGACCCGGCCCCATGGCGGGTACCCGGATCGCTGGCCTTCCTGCGAAGACTGCACGCGGCGGGGGTCAGCAACCACTTCGTGACCGGGTCGGTGATGTCCACCCCGCGGCGTCCGGAAGGGATGCTCGAGGAGGTCATCGCCCTCGGCTTCGAAGTAGGCCCGGGCAAGGTCATCGAGTCGGCCCACGGCTCGGACTGGAACCGCAAGATGCCCAAAGATGAGGTGATGCGCGGGCTGCTGGCCGATTTGGACATCTCCGGCCGGCAGGTGCTGATCGTGGGCGACGGCCGGAGCGAGGTGCAGGCGGGGGTAGCGATGGGGGCGGCGGTGCTGAGCCGGCTGGCTCCTGATGCTCGCCGGTTGCGCGAGCTGCACCGAGAACTGCGGACCAACTACATAGTGAGCGACTTCTGCGAGCCTGCCTTGGAGCGGCTGCTGCAAGCGCAGGAGCTGTGACCATGGAATACCGCGGGAGCTTCCGCCCGTTCGATCCGACTGAGATCCGAACCTATCCGCTGCGGGCGCGCGGCAATAAGGTGGGATTGGAGCAGTTCGTGGACTGGGCGGTAGATGCTCCACGACACCCCAGCGAACGAGGTCAGTCTTCCGGCGGTTCCGAGGACTATCGGTTCTCTTGGCTCAGCGACCTGCAAGCCTCGACGAACACGCGAACGTTCTGCCACGAGCGCTCGGTATCGGCGCGGATATTGTCGACCGGAGAGAGTATGAAGCGGCCGGTCGGTGCTAGCTGGGATATCGCTTCCTCCACCGCCGCGCGCACGTCTTCCTCGGACCCTTCTTCAACCACAAGCGGCCCACTTACCCCGCCCCAGAGGCAGACCTTTCCCCCCAATGAGTCACTGACATCCCCGAGTGTCGTCCCCTTTCCCTGTAAAGGGTCAATGCCGACGATCGCGTCCACCCCGGCCTCCAAGATGAGATCGGCCACCGGCATCATGCCGCTAGTGATAATGTAGGCGTACTTCACGCCCGCGTGATGGGCGAGTTCGACGTCTCGGCGGACCGTGGGAAGTATGAACTGGCGGTAGAAGCGCGGATTCCAGAAGTCTGTTCCTTCATACCAGGCGCGCCGAAATACAAGCTCCACGCCGGCCTCGAGATGGATCTCCAGACGCTTTCGGTTCCACTCCTCGATGAACGAGATCAGTTCCTGCAGGAAGTCCGGCTGCTCGTAGGCCCAGATGATTGGCTCGGTCCCCCCACACAGCCACATGAGTGTGTCGATCACTGACACCGTACAGAAGTTGGCTCCTACCAGGCCCTTGTCTTCTGTTGGGACGGTGCGCTCTCCCCGGTAGCCGCCGCAGAACAACAGACCGTGCTTGTGAGCGAACTCCTTGCGTTTAGCAGCTTCCTCGAGGTATGGCACGATGTCAGCCTCGGTCGGCGGCACCAGCACACAACGCAATGCCTCGACGTCCTGAGGCCTACTGATCAGGTGCTTGAGGGTGCGTGGGGTGATGTGATCCCCGAAGAGAGGCAGTCGGTCGCCATAGGGCCAGCCTTCGATCTGCTTGATGCTGGAGGTCAGCTTCCCTGCGGGCGTCTCATAAGTGCGGGTTAGCACCGGCGGCTGGCCGTTCGACCCTTGGTCCACGAACTCCCGGATAGTCACCTCTGGCCCGACTCGAACTGGCAAGTCGTCGAGCCGCATTCGTGCATCGAGTCCCATCTCCGTTTGCCGGGTTGCGAATTCATACTCGTCCCGGCACTTCTGCCTCAATGCCCGGAACATCATGAAGGAGCAGGGCACAGGTGCCCCGTCAGCTCCTTCGACTGCCGCCAAGAGCCGTTCTCGAGCAGACATTCTTCTCCCCCTTCACTTGGACAGTTGACGCGAATGACCGTTCGGCGCGAGAGGGTAAGCCAAGGGCGCGCCGGCATCACTCGTTTACGTGCGTTCGCCACGAGCACGCGGGGGACCTACTACGCGGGGGACCTACTACGCGGGGGATCTACGGACCTATACTACCTGGAGGGCCTCGATGCCGATAGCCGCACTGGCTGCTTCGCCTCCCGCCGATATGTGCCGGGCGAGCAGCCGTAGTGCTTTACGAAACTGCGGTGTAGGTGACTAGAGCGCATTTCATAACCCTCACTCGCCTGGCTGTCCGTTAGAGATGCTGGCATGAAATGTGCGAGCATTTCTCCGGTTTGCCGCTCGATATCATCTACCTCAATACGAATGCTAAAAGGGCTGACACTTTCGCCACGGTAGATAGAATGGTCTACATGCTCATGCCAGCATTGGCCGGCTTTCGAGAGTTCTGCCTGGGCGCGGGCCAGCTCTCAATGGACGAAGCCTTCAGCCCGGTGCAGTTCATCGTTGACATGGAGATTGGCCGCTACCTCCAGCACGTCTTGGACGGGATGAGAGCGGGCAGCAATACCTGGTCCGAGCCGCCTCGGTCTGAGGGATAATACCAGCATCGGATATCGAGACACACTCAGTAGCATAGCTCTGGGAGCAATCGTGGAGGGCAGACCTTGAAACCGCAGGCCAGGCAATTGCTGTTAGGCATCGATGGCGGCGCGTCGAAGACGGCGGGCGTCATGATTGACTGCCAGGCTCATGTCCTCGCGCACGTGCGCGGACCGGCTGCCACTATCGTCGGCAGACCGACCGCCGAGCCGTGTTCGGTTCTGGCCTCAATCGTCGATGAGCTCTGCGCCGAGGGTCACGTGAGCCGCGATGCTATTGTGTGCTGCGGAATTGGGCTGAACGGAGTTGACTTCGCGGACGAAGTACCCATGCAGCGCATGGACATCGCGACCGCGATCGGCATCCCGGAAGAGCACGTGGTGCTAGTGAACGACGCCATTGTCGGACTGTGGGGTGCAACGTCAGCGCCGGCGGCCGCACTCGTCCAACACGGATCCGGGTTCACCGCGGCATACCGGGCTGAGTACGGCGGGGAAGAGCTGTTCGACCACCTCAGCGTGGCCCGGATCTTCGATGTCCGTTCCGGTCTCATCTCTATGGTGGCCCGCATGATCAATGGTATGGTGGAGCCCACCGCTCTGAAGGAGAAAACACTGGCCTTCTTCGGGATAGAGGACGAAGCACTCTTCTGCGAGGCTGTGTATCGTGATCTCGTTCCTTGGCAGCGCCGTACCGTGCCATTGATCTTCGAGTCCTGGCTGGAAGGGGACGCGGCGGCGGATGAGCTGGTGGAGCGCGCCGTTCAGGATTATGGCCTTGCGGCAAGGGCAATGATCTCGAAGACTGGCAGCTCGTGTCCGGATGTACGCTTTGGGGGAGGCCTCGTTGCCGCGTGGCCCGAGCGGTTCTGGGGGTTGCTGACTCAGTGCATTCAGGAATCCTATCCGGGTATCGTGGCGAGGCCCCCTGACCGGCCTCCTGAGTTCGGCGGCGCGCTCATGGCCGGCTATCACCTGGGGATCGATCCGCTGAAGCTCTTTGGCCGGCTCTCCGCCGGCGAGCAAGAGGCGCATACATG
>JAUVSA010000326.1 GCA_030597345.1 Bacillota bacterium | reverse complement strand
GAGTTCAGCACGGTCACCGCGGGGTGAAAGACCGCCCCGATGTTGTCCATTCCGGTCTTGATGGCATTGTCTCCGGGGATGAACTGGTGGAAGGCCTCGGCCAGGGCCGCCACCGCCTCCGGAGTCCGGTAGGCCGGAATGGCGGCAACCGGAACGCTGTTCTTGACGCGGAAGATCTGCACCTGAGCCGGGTTCACCGCGCGGCTGGCGTAGAGCAGCGTCTGCGCCTCGGCGACGATCACATCAGCCGTCACGCCCTTCTCTCGGAAGATGTGATGAACCTCCAGCGCGCCGCCTGTCCGGCCGGGGTTGAGGACGACGATCTGGCCGTCTACCAGGTGAGGCGCCATCGCCTCGGCCAGCCACGCGTGACCGGTGGCCGGGACGACGACCATGATGACATGCGCGCCCTTGATTGCCTCCTCGATGTCGGAGGTGGCAAGAGCGATGGGGCCGACACCGCGCGGTATCTCTGCACCGTCATGCGCGATCACCTCGACTGCCCCACGGCGTCGCACGGCCTCCAGGTGCTGTGGAGTTCGGTTGAAGAGCTGCACCCGGAATCCCATCACGCCAAGGTGGCCGGCCATGGCCAGGCCGCCGTGGCCGGCGCCCAGCACAGCGAAAGTCCTACGTTTTTTCTTGGCTTCTTTCTTCATAAGCTTCTCGAGCAGATCAGGTGGCTTCCTCGCCGCGCGTAGACCTCAGCAGCGGCCGCGCGCCTCCTGTCTGGCTTCTGTGAACCCCCTTCCCGCCCTTGGCCGACATCCCGACACGCGCCCGAAAGCTCCGCAGGCGCCGGGGGCCGCCTTTCCCCAGTCAGCCATCCTCCCCGACGCCGTCTATCGCCTCCCCTTCCCCGAGGCGGGAAGTGCTGCGCGGGGCGGCGTCGGCCTCGAGGGCGCGGCGCTCCGCGCTCTCCTCGGCGGGCTTCATGATGACCGTGCGAATGGGGAACGGGATCTCGATTCCCTCTTCCCCGAATCGTCGGTGGAGAGCCTTCATGTACTCGTGAGCGAGCGCATACTGGGCCGCGAAGTCCCTGACTCTGAGCACCACAACGAAGTTGATGCTGAAGTCGGCGAACTCCTTGAACCGAACCACGGGCGTCCAGTCCGTCGCCGTTCCAGGCACCCGCTCCATGATCTCCTTGCCCACTTCGATGCAGACTCGCTCCACGTGTTCCAGATCGCTGTCGTAGGCGACCCCGCAGCGAATGTACACCGACATCTCCTGGCGCGGCAGGTAGTAGTTCGTCACCACGCTCTGGGCGAGCTTGGAGTTGGGGATCACGACGACGTTGTTCGCCCACATACGGACCTTGGTATTGCGCCAGCCGACCTCCTCGACGAACCCCTCCTCCCCGGACTCCAGCTTGATGAAATCCCCGACCGTCATCGGCCGATCGACCATCATGTAGATGCCGGCGAACAGGTTGGTGAGCGTATCCTGCAGTGCCAGAGCGACCGCCAGACCTCCGATTCCCAAGGCTCCCAGCATTGGGCCGATTTCTACGTTATACTGTCTCAGGATAATCAGGATGCCGCACAGCAGAATCAGAATGTTGAGCACCTTGCTTGCTACAACTGCCTGGGCCCTGATCTCACGGGGGCGACCCGATTTCTCCGCGGCAGTCTCCATGTACCAGCCCGCGGCAGTGTTGAAGACCCGGAGAGCAGCGTACATGACGAGGACGATCCCCGCCGCGACGCCGGCATTCCGGATGGTAGTGACCTGACCGGGCTGCCATTCGCGGAGCTGCAGGAGCGCCGCATAGACGCCCGCCAGCAAGATCGCCCACGCGATGGGACGGTTCAGGGCGCGCGCCAGCAGGTCGTCGAGTTCCGTCTCGGTGCGCGAAGTCAGCTTCCGAAGCAGGGGGCCGAAGATGACGCGCGCGAGGGCTGCCAGGATGGCGGCCACCACGAGTATCCCGACACTGACGAGTGCTCTCTTGACTGCGTCGGACTGTAGCCAATCAGACATCGGTGCTGGACCCCCTGTCTGCGATGTCTCTGAGCCCTTGGAAGTGCTGAGGAAATAAACGCCCAGCCTCTTGAGGCCGGGCTTGTCGTGTTCTGCTGAGTTCTGCTGCGATCCGCTCCATCTTGAGCGTCGGATCGGCCTCTATGAACCGTCGGTCACTCTATCACAGGCGACTGGCGAGGTCAAGAGCGCCAGTCTGCCTGCTCCCGGTCCTCTGGCACGAATGCGACCAGGATAGTGCTGGCGAACTGCCGCCACACGAGCCCGATCTCGTCGAATCTGGCTGCGGTCATCGCACCTTCCTCGCAACAAAGATCATCTCAGGACTGTCGGCCGTGAACGGGCGGCGGTCGGGGTGCCCATACAGCGCCTCCACCTCGAGGCCGCACGCCTCCGGCAT
>JAUVSA010000184.1 GCA_030597345.1 Bacillota bacterium | reverse complement strand
CGGAAGGGGCGGTCACTATCGCTCTGGAAGGGCCGGCGGGAGCTGTGCGGGAGGCGGTGCGGCTGACGGAGTCGCTGGAGGAGGAGCCGGTTACTCGCGGGTAGGGGTCGGTGGGCGCGGCCTTCATGCCGCGCGCAGAATTGGAGCGGGCAGTCCGGGGGAGATGCTAGGCGGGCGGCGGGAGAGTCTTCGCGCCGCCCGACTCGGCGCGAATCTTGCCTTCGACCGTGGGGAGGACGAAGGAGAAGGTGCTGCCCCGGCCCAGCTCGCTCTGGAAATCGACCTTGCCACCGTGGGCCTGCACGATGCCCTTGGTGATGTAGAGACCCAGGCCGGCTCCGGGGGTGCCGGGGGTGCGAGCGTTCCCGGCGCGGTGAAACCTGGTGAACAGATTGCCCTGCTCCTCCCGGGGGACTCCGACTCCGTTGTCTTCGACGAAGAACTCCACCCAGCCGTCGCGGGGTCGTGCCCCTACGGTGATCTCGTTCTCCTCCGGGGAGAACTTGATTGCGTTGCTGAGTAGGTTAGAGAGGGCCTGGTGAATTCGGTCGGGATCGGCCAGCACCTCCGACAGGTCGGGAGCGACCGCGACCAGGAGCGTGTGCTTCAGGCCGGGATGGGTGGCGCTCCCGACGGCCTGCTCGCAGAGTTGGTCCGGGCGGACGGACCGGCGCTCGAGGCGGAGTCGCCCCTCATCGATCTGGCTGGTGTCGAGGAGATCGGAAACCAAGTGGGTGAGGCGTTCGGACTCGGAGGCAATGCCCTCGAGGAACTCCTTCTGGGTATCTTCTCCGAGGTGTCCGAATTCGCGTACCAGGGTGTGTGCGTATCCGCGGATGGAGGTGAGAGGTGCGCGAAGCTCGTGGGAGACGAGAGAGATGAGTTCCGCCCGGAACTGCTCGGTGGCGCGGCGATGTTGCTGCTCCTCCTCGAGGCTTGGGAACCAGCGACGCACTATCACGAGGATGATGACGAGGGCGGCGATCAAGTTGAGCGTCTTGGGGATCAGCACGTACTGGGGCTGGTCGAGCAGGTCGTGGAGGTAGGGAGCGATGAGGCCCGTGCTGGCGGTGTAGCGGGTGCCGAAGTAGATACTCTCGATCACGGTGCGCGTGCCATCGATGAAGAGGACGATCAGCAGGGTGGTGAGCAGAGGGTATATCCGCTTGAAACGAAGGTACTGTCTCAGATAGAAGATGATGATGGCGAGCCAACAGACGACCAGCGCCCAATAGATGATCGCGGTGAGGTAAGTCACATAGCGATCAAAACCCAAGTCGGTCAAGCTAATATCCTCACATTAGTGGCGCCGCCTCGCCAAGAGGATTTTTCCCCGTTGGGAGCGAGATGAAACTCACTCGTCTGGGGCATCTGTCTCACTGTCTCACTCACTGTTCCAATGATCTAGCAACATCGGCCAGTCGGGCTTCGAGCCTGGCCCTCGTCTGCTCGAGATCATCATGACGGGAGCGTGCCTTCTCTACGATCTCAGCGGGGGCGCGGTGGCAGAACTCGACGTTCTCGAGCTTCGCCCTCAGCTTCGCGTCTTCCTGCTCGAGGTGGGACAACTCACGCTCCAATCTGGTTCGGTGCTGCTCGATCTCGCGGCGAGATACCGCTCTCTCCATCGAGACAACGGCCGGCTCCCCGCAGCAGTGGATGAGCTCGGCGACGGCTGGCCGCGTGTCGGTATCGTCTGAGAGGTGGAGGTCCGCACCTCGCGCGAGGAGCAGGATCACCTCCTCGTTCTCCGCCAAGATGCTCCGCGTTCGCTCGGACCCGGAGGCCACCGAGAGGCTGACGCGCTGCGCGAGGGGGACGTTCTGCTCCGCCCGGAGCTTGCGCGCGGCCACCACGACTGCCGTCAACGCCTCCATTCCATGTTCGGCCTCTTCGTCTCGCCAGGCGGCCTCCGCGGCGGGCCATCTCGCCTCCATCAGCGCCTCTCCCGTTCCCGGCAGCTTCTGCCAGATCTCCTCGCTGATGAATGGCATGAACGGGTGGAGCGCTCGCAAGGTCCCCTCGAGCACGAACCACAGTGCCTGGCGGGCCCGCTCGGCCGCGGGGCCGCCTGCGCGCAGGGGGGGCTTGCACATCTCGACGAACCAGTCGCAGAACTCGGACCAGAAGAAGTTGTGTATAGCACGCGCGGTCTCCGCCATCTCGAAGGCGTTCAGCGCTTCTTCGAGCGCGTGGAGCATCGCGCGATAGCGGCTGAGAATCCACTTCTCGCCGAGCGATCCGTCTGCGCGGATGCGCTGGGGGGTATCCTCGGCTGGTTCGAACTCTTCGCCGAGGTTCATCAGGACGAAGCGGCTGGCGTTCCAGATCTTGTTGCAGAAGTTGCGGGCCATCTCGGTCCGCTCCTCGCCGAAGCGGATGTCCTGATCCGAGGCGCACTGATAGAGGAGGCTGAAGCGGGTTGCGTCCGATCCGTACTGGGAGATCAGATCGAGCGGGTCCACCCCGGTGCCGAGCGACTTGCTCATCCGCCGCCCTTCGATGTTCAGCACCGTGGGGTGAATCAGGACCTGACGGAAAGGGATCAGCCGCGTGAACTCCAGGCTGGTCATGATCATGCGCACGATCCAAAGGTGGAGGATGTCGCGCGCGGTTATCATCAGGGAGGTGGGGTAGATCCCTTGTGCGCAAGCTGTCTTCATGGCCTCGTCGTCGGGCCAGCCCAGGACGGCGAAGGGCCAGAGGGCGGAGGAGAACCAGGTGTCGAGCGTGTCGGAGTCCTGCTCGACTTCGCCGCCGCAGCTCTGGCAGCCCGTTGGCGCCTCTGCCTGCACGGTGACGTGCTTGCAGGAGCGGCAGGTGTAGACGGGAATGCGGTGGCCCCACCAGATCTGGCGAGAGATGTTCCAGTCGCGCAGGTTCTTCAGCCAGTCGATAGTGTAGAGGCGGAAGCGGTCGGGGAGGTAGGAGACCTCGATGCGGCCGTCCTCGATGGCGGCGAGCGCCATCTCGGCAAGCTCCGACATGCGCAGAAACCACTGCTCTGACAGGAGTGGCTCGAGCACGGTGTGGCAGCGGTCGTGGCGGCCGACCGGATAGGCATAGTCCTCGGTCTTCACGAGGAGGCCCTGTGCCTCCAGATCGGCCACGATTCGCTGCCGGGCTTGGTAGCGGTCGAGGCCGGCGTACGGCCCGGCCGCCTCGGTCATGCGGCCGTTGGTCCCGATTACGACGACGGTCGCCAGGTCGTTTCGCTGTCCGGCCTCGAAGTCGTTCAGGTCGTGGGCGGGGGTGACCTTGACGGCGCCGGTTCCGAACTCGGGATCGACAAGGATGTCGTCGCAGACGACTGGGATGGGCCGGTTCATCAGGGGGAGCATGACCTGCTTGCCGTGGAGATCGAGGTAGCGGGGGTCCTCGGAGTGGACCGCCACCGCGGTATCGCCGAGCATGGTCTCGGGCCGAGTGGTGGCGACCACGACGCTTCCTTCGCCGTCGGCAACCGGGTAGCGTATGTGCCACAGGTTGCCCTGTTGGTCCTTGTGCTCCACCTCAAGATCGGAGACGGTGGAGGCGCAGGTGGGACACCAGTTCACCACGCGATGCCCGCGGTAGATCCAACCGCGTTCGTATAGGAGGACAAAGGAGTGGAGGACGGCCCGATAGTAGCCGTCATCAAGGGTGAACCGCGTCCGGTCCCAGTCGTAAGAGCATCCGAGGGCCTTGAGCTGCTCGATGATCTGTCCGCCGTACTCGCGCGTCCAGTCCCAGCACCGCTCGACAAATGCCTCGCGGCCGATATCGTGGCGGGAGGAGCCTTCCTCGGCGAGGGCCTGCTCGACTTTCATGTTGGTGGAGATTGCGGCGTGGTCGGTGCCAGGCACCACGAGCACGCGATCCCCAGACATGCGCCGCCACCGGGCGATGGCGTCGTGGATGCTGTGCTGGAGGGCGTGGCCCATGTGGAGGGCGCCGGTGACGTTGGGAGGGGGGATAGTGATTCAATAGGCCGGCGCTCCCGGGCGTTGCGAGGCTGAGGGCAGGCGAAAGAGTCCTCGCCGCTGCCAGAACTCGTACCACTTCTTCTCCACGCTGTGTGGGTCGTACGTTTTCGCCAGCTCGGCCTTTGGCATCCACGGCCTCCCGAAGGAAGGGTCCTCTCGTCCAAGGACGAGAGGACCTCTCGTGGTACCACCTTGATTCCCCTGCTTCGCCCTCTATGGGGGCTTCGCAGGGCTCTTTGCTGTAACGGGCTTACCCGGAGAGGCTTAGGTCCGCGGGGCGCGGGGTTCGGCCTCTCGGCTCGGGGGCGACTTTCCCTGTTTCTGCGCTGGCGGGCATCTCAGCCTGTGTGCTCGCCTCTCTGAGAGCGGGAGAGCAGGTACTCCTCCCCTTCACAGCCGTTGCTAGGACTGTCTCTGGTGGCATTTTAGCACACCGGCTCGCCTCACGCAACCTGCTCCCTGGGCTCCAGCCGGAGCTACGGCAACACCGACACCGAAAACACCAAGATGAGACGCGCCGCGGGGAAAGGAGGGGGGGGCGCGAGGTCTGGGTTTCGGGAGCAAGCTCCCGAAACACCAACGGGAGGGAGGCGGCGGCGGGCATGCAGAGACATGCCCGCCCTACAGGGGGCGCCTGCGGCGCCCACGCAGGTTGGAAACCTGCGCCACCAAACAACGGGATTCTTCGCTACGCTCAGCATGACAGAAGGAGCGGGGTT
>JAUVSA010000007.1 GCA_030597345.1 Bacillota bacterium | reverse complement strand
TGTGAAACAGCAGGAGCTCGCAGACAACATCGTAGACAATCCGGATGACGGAACAGGTGTTCCCATACCCATGTTCTTGTACTGGCCGGATGTCTATCGCCTTCGGTCGGTGGAGATCACGGTCACCGTCGAGGAGTCGCGCGGGCACCGAACAGCCCGCCAGACCATGACGGGCGAGCTGACTCTGCGCAACAACTAGCAGAGCGACGGGGAGTGAGGAGAGCTGTGATGGGCAGAGCGATGCGAAAACCCTACAGACACGGACCCTCTAATCAGGGGAGCGTGTTTCTCCTGGCGATGGTGGCACTGGTGGTGCTCCTGCTTCTGGGAACATCCCTGGTCCAGAACGCCATTCAGGGGCTGGCCTGGGCGTCGAACGACCGGCGACAGGCCGAGGCATTCTCCCTGGCCGAGGCCGGGGTCGATATGGCCATCACGAAGCTGTACGAGGACTACGACGGCATCAACGACACAATAGGCTCCGGCAGCCCCTACACGAATAGTTTCTCGCTCGCGCAGGGGACTGTGTCCTATACTGTGATCGCCCCCTATGGCGGCATTGCAGAGACCTGCATGATTGTGTCCGATGCCACCACTTGGGCCAACGAGAAGGCACGAATACGCGTGGTGGCCGCCTATCAGTCCGATGTCGGCCGAGTGTTCGAGGGAGCAATCTTCTCGGACAGCCCACTGCTGCTGAACGGCGGCGGAGGCATCTACTCCGACGAAAGCGGATCCGGAGGGGACATCTACGCCAACGGGGATGTTACCTTCAACGGGACCTCGTTCATCATGGATGCCGACGGTTCGATCTTCACCACAGGCACAGTCAACTGGGTGCCACCCGAAGTGCCCGCGACGCACGTCCACCAGGGGGTCGCTCCACTGACGATGCCTGTCATCGACTGCGACTACTACCAGAGCATCGCCACAACTACCTATATTGGGAAGACGACCTTCACGACCGCCAACATGGAGGACCTGAACGGCGTCATCTTCGTGAAGGGCGATGTCAGCATCGCCGGCAGCTACACGGGACAGGCCGTGATCGTCGCCACCGGCAAGATCAAGATCACCGGGAATGTTACGGCGACCAATCCGTCTGATGACACGCTTGTCATCATGAGCCCGAAGTCGATCACCATAGCTGGAAACGCCACTATCGACGGCTTGATCTACGCACACAGTGTGTTGGACGACGCGTCCACAACCGCCGGCGGCAACGTCACGATCAACGGCGCGATAATAGCCGACGTCGTGCGGACCAACGGGGCCGTCACCATCACCTACAATGATGTCTGGAAGGGCCTGGCTCTGCCCGGAATCGGGAAGACCCAGTGGGCGCCGGTTTCCTGGGAGGCGTTCTACCTCTAAACGGTAGGCGTGCATAGGAGACACCGACTTGCCACTTCGGCCATTCAGAGACCTGACAGATCCAGACGAGAAGCGGAGGGAGATCGTCTGGATCGCCATCAGCTTCATAGTGATCCTGGCCAGCTTGCTGGCGGTGGTATTGGTGTTCGGATACCAGCCCCTGATCCTAGGCGTCAGCTACGATGAGGTCGTGCTGCTAACGGGGTTGGGGCTGCTCGTGTTCTGCATGGTGCTGTATCTTGGGGCTCGGGAGCGGGAACAGCGCCTCGTGAACCGCCGGCTTGTGGGTGAACTGCAGGCTGCCGTCGAGAGGTTGGACCGCCGCCTGGAGCAGCTTAGAGGCCTCCACAACACCAGCACGGAGCTCGCTGGCTCCCTGGACATCGATCACATTCTGCAGTCCGTGGTGGAGTCTCTGACGGAGACCGTCAGAGCCAGCCAGTCTTCGCTGCTGCTCCTCGATGAGAAGACAGGGCATCCGGTATATGCCCACCACTGCGGCGCCGTAGGGCTGGAGGAGGACGGCTCCGCCTCCTATCCGGGGATATCCGAATGGGGGGAAGGAGGCCTGGACGGGCGCGATCTGGATGAGCAGATCGATGCGTGGAACCAGGTCCGCAGTCTGATCTGCGCGCCCCTGCGGCTGAGGAATGGTCTGACTGGCGTGCTGGGAGCTCGCCGCGGTGACGGGGAGGAGCTTTTCACTGCCGACGACCTACGCCTGCTCACCACCCTGGCCAACATGGCGGCGAAGGCGATCGAGAGTGCGCATCTGCACGCCGAGCTGCGAGACAGCTACTTCGCGACCATTCGGACGCTGGTCAACTCTCTAGACGCACGTGACAACTACACGGCGGCCCATGGCAAGCGAGTGGCAGGCCTGGCGGTGCAAATCGCGGAACGGATGGGGTTATCGGAAGGCCTGATCCGGGACATCGAGGCGTTCGGGCCGCTGCATGATGTGGGCAAGATCGGCATCACAGACGCGATACTCCTGAAGGCGGGCCCGCTCTCACCGGAAGAGCGCGACCTCTGCCAGGAGCACTGCACCATCGGAGAGCGCATCATCCGGCCGCTGAAGCCAGGCCAACACGCACTGGCGATGGTGCGCAGTCACCACGAGCTATGGGATGGGCAGGGATATCCGGATGGGCTCGCAGGGGAGCAGATCCCGATACTCGCCCGGGTCTTGCAGGTTGCAGATTGCTTCGACGCGATGAGTTCGGATCGCCCGTATCAGTCCGCAATGAGCCAGCAGGAGGTGCTTGCGCACTTCCGTCAGCACTCTGGAAAGCGCTACGATTCTCGTGTCGTCTCCGCGCTAACCGCGGTGCTGGAAGAAGAACCAGCAGACGGGGTGACGCGCGGGCGGGACGATACGTCGGTCGACCAGCACGCGTGGCAGACGCGGGCCGAGGCAATCACCTAGGAGAGAGCCCCCGGTCGTTCCACGTCGCAAGCAGACCATTGCCAACTATTCAGACCGCCAAGGAACGGGAAGGATCTAGCCAGCGATGATTGACATGGAGTCGAAAGCCGACCTCAGCGAGGTCAGCAGCAGTACAGACAGCGAGCAACTCGCGGCCATTCTGTTGGCGGCCGGCGTGGTCGACCAGCACATCTTGGACCGAGCGCGGGCGATGCAGCGCACCCAGGGGCGATGGCTCGGAAGCATCTTGGTGGAGCTCGGCGCCGTGGGGCCGGAAGAGATGGTCCAGGTGCTGGGCAACCAGCTGGATCTACAGACTATGGACCTGGACCAGGTGCCCTTCAGTGCGGACACTGTGCGAGTGCTTCCCGAATCTATGGCACGACGCTTCGGTGTAGTGCCCGTTTCGCAGGTGGACGGCACGCTGCACGTCGCGATGGTGAATCCGCTGGACACGCTCGCCTGTGACCTGATCCAAGCGCGCACCGGCATGCGTCTGGAGCGGCTGGTGTCGACAGAGCGGTCCGTCCGCGCCGCGATAGATCGATTCTACGGCCGGATGGCAAAGGAGACGACGGGGTCGGGCGCGCCTTCTGCCGCGTCGGAGAAGCGAGCTGGGGCGGCGCAAGAGGGAGAGGAGTTCCTGCACGTAGATGACCTGCTGCGGGCAATGGTCGAACGCAATGCTTCAGACCTGCACCTGAGCGTGGGCTCCCCGCCAACGCTGCGAGTTGACGGAGAGCTGGCTCAAGCGGTCAGTGACAGGCTGAACCCCACCAGCATCAACGAGCTGATTTACGCGATACTCAGCGACGAGCAGATCACCACGCTCGAGGAGGAATGGGAGCTCGACTTCGCGTACAGTGTGCGGGGGCTCTCGCGATTTCGAGTGAACGTGCACAGACAGCGGGGCACCCTGGGCGCGGTGTTCCGATCGGTGCCGGTGGACCCCCCCTCCCTGGACGGGCTGGGCATGCCGGAGATTCTCAAGACACTGTGCGCGCGGCCGCGCGGGCTTGTGCTCGTGACGGGGCCGACGGGCTCAGGCAAGTCAACGACTCAAGCGGCGATGATTCGAGAGATAAACATGACACGCCGACGGCACATAGTGACCATCGAGGATCCCATCGAGTTCCTGCACCGGAATGAGAAGAGCATCATCATCCAGAGAGAGGTGGGCAGTGACACCAAGTCCTTTCCGGCGGCGCTGCGTCACGTCCTGCGCCAGGACCCCGACGTGATCCTCATCGGCGAGATGCGAGACCTCGAGACCATCCATGCGGCTATCACTGCGGCAGAAACGGGCCACCTGGTGCTGGCAACTCTGCACACGACCAGCGCGGCACAGACCGTTGACCGGATTGTGGATGTCTTCCCGCCTCACCAGCAGGAGCAGATCAGGGTCCAGCTATCCACCGTCCTGGAAGGAATAGTGTGCCAGACGCTGCTGCCGATGTCCGACGGGAAAGGCCGTGTTTGCGCGCAGGAGATCCTACTGGCCACCTCAGCGATTCGCAATCTGATCCGAGAGGCCAAGGCACACCAGATGCCTTCGATCCTGCAATCGAGCGCGGCGGAAGGCATGCAGACTCTCGATCAGGCACTGAAGGCGCTGGTGCAGGCGGGCAAGGTTATGCCGCATGTCGCAATGTCCGTTGCAAGTAATCCGCAGGACTTCAAGATGTTCCTGGAGATGCGGTGATACAGAGCCGCCAACACCCCCCAGCCATGAGCGAACGCCCCGCCAGCGAAGACGGCGGGGCGTCACGTTGGCCACATTCCCAGCAGCATCTCGGGCGCAGGCGGGGTTCATCCACCGTCAGCACCTGCCACCGCCAGCACCTGCCACCGCCAATACCTGCCACCGCCAGCACCTGCCACCGCCAATACCTGCGCGGGGGATGAGCGCCGGGGCCGCGCAACACGACGCGGGGCGAACCGTGAGCACAGGAGTGAGCGCGCCGGCCCGAACGAATCGTGACTCGGTCAGGCCGGGGGCTCCTTCACCTGGCGAGAGTCATCTTGACGTCCATCAGCACCTGGGTGGTCATGGCGCCGGCCGGCACGTCAGGTCCCGACATGGCGAGGTTCATCTCCATGCCAACCGCGCCCTCGTAGTAAACGTGAACGCTGTTCTCATAGTCATAGTACCAGAGCATATCGCCCTGAAGCGTGGCTTCCATCGTTCCCTCGACGCCCTCGGTGGGAGTCCCGAGTTCGGACAGATTCAGCTTGATGGGACCTTCGAATGAGGTGCGGATCTTGGCACACTTGCGCCCCTGGAAGGTCGTCAGGGCAAGCAGGCGGGAGTTGATCGTCATCCCAATCTCCGGACCGCCAAGTGCGGTGGGGATCTTCAGTTGCTCGGACCACGAATCGTTGACCTCGATGTCTCCCTCGGGGAACGCGCCGAACTGGTTGGGCATGCTGGTCCAGGTTTCCGCGCCCGGCCCCATCAGCTTCGGCGTCGCGACACTCTCGAACTCGGCCTCTATGATCTTGACGAGCCGACCTCGCTGGTCGAGGTCCACCACCATGCGGCCTGTGGGCACCGGCTGCGTATGAGACTCGCCGCTTACCTTGACAGCCATTGCCCCACCAAGCAGACGGGTTTCGACGCGCGTCGTCTCGTCTGTTTCCGACAGCACCTTCTCAGTGTAGTCCAGGCTCCCCGTCAACTCCATCTCCATGACCTGGCCCATTCCCTCCATGGAGACTCGCACACCCCCCGCCATGCTGATATTATGCTTCGCCACTTCGTTAACCTTAGGCCGGTAGCGCAGCACTATCGCGTGCGCAGGCAAAACGGCCGCGAACACCAGCCACGCCGCCAATCCTACAGCACAGCGCCTAAGCATCTTCCCGTCTCCTTTCTGGGGTTCAGACGATCGGGATCTCCGGCTCCATCGGCGACCCTGTCAGAACTCGGGCTCCTTCGGGTGCTACCACCAACAGATCTTCGAGCCGCACTCCACCCATCTCAGCCAGGTAGACGCCGGGTTCGACAGTGACGACGTTGCCGGGAGCCAACTCAGTCTTTTCCTTGCGCCCGAGGCGCGGGGCCTCGTGCACCTCGATGCCAACCCCGTGTCCCAGCCCATGGCCGAAGTGCTCGCCGTAGCCCGCTTCCTCAATCAACGAACGGGCCGCGGCGTCTACCTCTCCGCAGACTGCTCCGCCGCGGAGGGCCGCCGTGCCCGCACGCTGAGCGCGGTAGACCAGCCCATAGACTTCCCTCGCCTCGGGAGGGGCTGACTTGACCGCGAACGTACGCGTCATGTCCGAGCAGTATCCAACGGCTCTGGCGCCGATGTCGATGACAACGAGATCTCCCGGTTGCAGTTCTCGCGCAGTGGTCTCAGCATGTGGGAGCGCGCTCCGCGGTCCGGAGGCGACGATTACGTCGAAGGCGGCAGCCTCGGCCCCCTCCCGGCGCATCAGAAACTCGCCCTCCAGGGCGATATCGCGTTCCCGTGCGCCGGGGCACAGCAGCGACACCATATGGGCGAGCGCTCTGTCTGCGAGGCGAGCTGCTTTGCGGATCCGCTCCACCTCTGCCGGCGATTTCACTGCTCTCAGTCCTTCCACCAGGTCAGATGTGGCTACCAGTTCGGCGTCAGGCGCCCCCTCTGCAAGCTCGTCCCGGCGTCCACACACCAAGTGCCCCTGCTCGTACCCGAGGCGCCGCACGCCGCCTTCCCCGGCGACTCTCCCGACACCATCCAGCAAGCGGCGTTCTACCTCCGTGCACGCGAAATCAGGGGCCTGCTCGGCCGCCTGAAGGCGGTAGCGGAAATCGCTGAAGAGCGCGGCTCGATCCGGGGTAATGAGCAGGGCGCCAGATGAACCGCGGAACCCACTGAGGTAGAAGATGTTGGCTGGCGCAGACACGACGAGCCCGTCCACTTCGGAATCCCGCATGCGGGACCGAAGGCGGGCCAGCCGCGGTTTTGCCTCCTCCCCCATCAGTCCTCGCGCGCGCTTAACTGAGCCGCCAGGCCGCGCAGCGCCAGCAGGTAGCTATTGAGGCCGAACCCGCAGACCTGCCCGACGGTGGCCGCCGCGATGATGGATTGGCGGCGGAACTCCTCGCGCGCGTGTACGTTGGACAGATGCACTTCCACTGCGGGCAAGCGCGTAGCCTTGATCGCGTCGAGTATGCCCACGCTGGTGGTCGTGAAGCCAGCGGGATTGATGACGATGCCATCCGCCCACTGGCGGGCGTCCTGGATGGCCTCTATGATCTCCCCTTCGTGATTGGACTGGACGATTCTGACCTCCAGACCCAGCTCGGAGGCCAGAGACTCGATCTGCTGATCGATCTCGGAGAGGGTGGCGCGGCCATAGAGCTCCGGCTCACGCTCTCCCAGGAGATTGAGGTTGCATCCGTGAACTACCAGCACACGCCTTGCCGCCATGTCGCCCCTTCTCTCACGTTATGTCCAGCACCATGCTAAGTTCGCCGCAGTCCGGGAACTTCGGGCAACGGATGCACTCACTCCATACCTTGTGCGGCAGCTCGCTCTTCTCGACCTCGCGAAATCCGAACCGCTCGAAGTAAGCTGGAATATAGGTGAGGACGAACGCTCGGGGAAGCCCGAGGGTGCGCCCGTCCTTCAGGCAAGCCTCCACGAGCTGTTTGCCTATCCCGTGTCCGCGATTGTCCTCCCGGACGGCCAGCCCCTTGACTTCCGCGAGGTCCCCCCACGTGACATGCAGGGCGCAACAGCCCACGATCTCTCCGCCGGCCTCGACGACATAGAAATCACGCAGGCTCTCGTACAGCTCGTTCAGCGAGCGCGGCAGCATTTCGTCCCGCTGGGCGAAATAGTTGATGAGGCGGTGTATCGCCTCTACGTCCGCCACCCGCGCGCGCCGCAGGTTTCTACTCATGGGCCGGATTCTAACACAGCGCGTGGGCGAACGCAAGCCAGCAGATCCGGGCAGGAGGAGAGTGCTCAGCCGCAGAAAGCGACTGCCGTCGAGTCTCCCGCGGGGAAGGAAAACGAGGTGCCAGTCGGCACAGTGTTGCTCTACGGATGCGCCCGGCCAACCAGGATACGTTCGCTGATCTGCCTGTCATGGGCTGCGGAGCGGCCGGCGCCTCCGCTGCGCTCAGGGCAGCGCAAGCCGGTCTCTCGGTAGCTGTGCTCAGCAACGCTGCTGACCCACTGGAGTCCAACAGTGACTACGCGCAGGGGGGCATCGTGGCACGGCCGCCGGGCGACACCCCGGAGGAGCTGGTGCGCGACATCCTCGCGGCCGGGGATGGACTGTGTGACGAGGGAGCAGTGCGACTCCTCGCGGATAGCATCCCAGATATCGTGGATCGTCTGCTCGTCGAGCAACTGGCAGTAGAGTTCACCTTGGACCCGGAGGGGCGCTTCGACTTCACCCAGGAGGCGGCCCACTCGCGGAGGCGGATAGCTCACGCGGATGATGCAACCGGACATGCGATCTCGATCCGACTGCTCGCGGCAGTGGAGGCGGAAGCTGGCATAGAACTTCTCACCGGACACACCGCGGTGGATCTGATCACGGTGCCGCACCACTCGGTGGAGCCCGGTGCGATTTACGGGCCGATCGAGTGCTTGGGCGCCTACGTGCTGGAGCAGGAAAGCGGCAGAGTCAGACGCTTCTTCGCGCCACATACAGTGCTCGCCACGGGCGGAGTCGGCCAGCTCTACCTGCATACCACGAATCCGTGGGTGGCTCGGGCAGATGGCCTTGCCATGGCCCACCGTGCCGGCGCCACCATCATTAACGCGGAATACGTCCAGTTCCATCCCACTGCGTTCTATCATCGCGACGCGGACCGCTTCCTGATTTCCGAGTCGGTTCGGGGAGAGGGCGCTATCCTGCGCACAAGACACGGCGAAGAGTTCATGTCCTCGTATCACCCAGATGGGTCCCTGGCCCCCCGAGACATTCTGGCGCGGGCCATTCAGGAGGAGATGCTGAAGAGCGGAGATGAGTACGTGCTGCTCGATCTGACGCCGCTGGCGGTGGACCCGAAGGTGCGATTTCCGACGATCTACGAAACCTGCCTCCAGCACGGTGTCGATATCACAAGGCAGTCGATCCCCGTGGTCCCGGCGGCGCACTATTTCTGTGGCGGAGTGGGGGTGGACACCTGGGGCCGAACTAGTCTGCGTCGGCTATACGCGGCAGGAGAGACGAGTTGCACGGGAGTGCACGGGGCCAATCGGCTGGCCTCGACTTCGCTGCCGGAGGCGATTCTATGGGGTCAGCGCGCGGCCGTGGACGCCGTAAGCCACGACGAGCCAATCGACGCGGGCAGGATCGAAGAGATCGCGACCTGGCGTGACGAAGGGTTGACGGAGGAGAGCGACCCGCTGCTGATCGTCCCGGATTGGATGCTGATCAAGAGCACGATGTGGAACTACGCGGGCATCGTGAGAAACGCGAAGCGACTGCACCGCGCGGTGGCAGACCTGAGCTACTGGGCACATCGGATAGAGCGCTTCTACCGGGAGACCAAGCTCAATGACGAGCTGGTCGGACTCCGGAATGGCATCGCGGCAGCCCAGATCATCGCTGACGCGGCGCTCAGGAACCCGGTTAGCCGCGGCTGCCACTACCGGGAGGACTAGCCCGCAACTGCCGGAAGCCGCCCTGGGGCACTTCCCCAAGCGTGACACTCAGGGTGTGCTCCCCGCCCTCCCGCCAGATGGTGATCTGCACTCGCTCACCAGCGTCGTGGGAGCGGACGGCCACACTGAGCTCCTTCGCATTCTCCACCGACCGCTGACCCAGTCCTGTAATCACATCTCGTGGCCGGATGCCGGCCCGGGCCGCCGGGCCGCCCCGTACCGCGGACACCACCACTGTTCCCCTCGGTTCCGCCAGGCGCAGCTCTCGGGCCTCGTCAGGGGCGATGTCACGGTGGGAGATGCCAAGCCACGGCATCTTCCCGGTGGCTATCAGTCTCTCGGCCACCTGCTTGGCGACATCCACCGAAACGGCGAATCCTATCCCCTGGGCGTAGGGGATGATCGCCGTCGGGATACCCACCACATTCCCGTTGAGATCGACGAGCGCGCCCCCGCTGTTCCCGGGATTGATTGAGGCGTCTGTCTGCAGCAAGTCCTGCAGCACGGTGCCGTCGGGCCCCTTGATCTGGCGGTCCTTCGCGCTGAGCACGCCCACGGTGACGGTGTTCTGAAAGCCGAAGGGATTCCCGATCGCGATCACCCAGGAGCCAATCGGAAGCTCGGCGGCGCTACCCAGCGTGGCAGCCGGCAGCTCTCCCCCAGGCACCTTGAGCACTGCGATTTCCGAGAGAGGATCGATCCCCACTACCTGCGCCTCAAAGTGCTGCCCGTCGGCGAGAGACACCCCGACGTGGACGGCGCCCTTCACCACATGCGCGTTCGTCAGAATGTAGCCGCGCTCCCCGTCGATGATGATGCCGCTGCCCTGGCCCTTCCTGGGAAACGGGTCCGTGGGAATACCCATGAGGTTCCGCAGAATGCGCTCCATCGGGTCCCGGACTACCGGCTGGTAGGAGGTGTCGATGTTGACGACCGCGGGACCGACGCGGGCGATTGCAGCGGTAATCGCGTTCTCCGACTGCTCACTCACTGCTGACGGCACGGAGGCGCCTCCGGCGCCAGCCGGAACCGCCCCGGGTTGGGGGCCACGGGCGGCGGGGCCAATCGGGCTGCCGGCAACTCGACTCGGCCGGCCGGAACGCTGGAGGAGAAACCAAGACACCCCGGCGCCGACCAGCACCCAAAGCAGCACCGCGAGCAGGATGCCGAGCACAAGTGGGAGCACTCGCCCTCTAGCTGTTTTCACATCACACCTCCGGCTATTCTCTCGGCGAGGGCAATCAGGGTGCGCGTCCCTGCCCCGGTAGCGCCCTCGACCTGGTGGGGTTCATCCTTGTCGCTCCAGGCGGTGCCTGCGATGTCTATGTGCGCCCAGCCGGTATCTCCCACGAACTCGCGCAGGAATAGACCCCCGGTGATGGCGCCGGCCGCCCTGCCACCGACGTTCTTGATATCTGCAATATTGCTGTCCAGCTGGGGGCGATACTCTGGGAACAACGGCAAGCGCCACATCCGCTCTCCGGCGCTTTCGCCCGCGTCCAGCACCGCTTCGACCAGAGCGGTGTCGTTGCCCATAACAGCGGCGGCGACATGTCCCAGGGCAACGATGCACGCACCCGTCAGAGTGGCGACATCTATGAGATGGGTCGCCCCCAGTTGGCGCGCATAGGCCAGCGCGTCGGCCAGGATCAACCGTCCCTCGGCATCCGTGCTTATGATTTCAATCGTTTTCCCGTTCAGTGCTCTGACGACATCTCCCGGCTTGTACGCCCGGCCGCCGGGCAGATTCTCGGTGGCCGGAATCACTCCCAGGACATCCACACCGAGCTTGAGTTCCCCTATCGCTCTGGTGGCGGCCAGCACCGCAGCGCCGCCGGCCATGTCGAGCTTCATCGTCTCCATCTTGTCGGACGGCTTGATCGAGATCCCGCCGCTGTCGAAGGTCAGTCCCTTTCCCACGAAGGCCAGCACGGGCCCGTCGCCTTCTCCGCGGTGGCGCAGCACGATCAGGCGCGAGGGCTCGTCGCTGCCGCGGGCGACGGCCACAAAGGCGCCCATGCCCAGTGCCTCAATCTGCCCGGGCTCCAGGATCTCCACCTCGAGTCCGGCGCGCTCCCCTGCCTCGACCGCCGCCTCCGCAAGCCGCGAGGGCGTGACCTCGTTCGGCGGTAGATTTACGAGGCGGCGCGCGTAGTTGGTGGCTTCGCCTACGATCCTGCCCGCGCGGGCCGCGCCAGACGCGTGCTCACGCTCCTGCTCTGCGACGCCGAGCAGGCAAAGCTCCTCAAGCTCCTCCGGGAACTCCTTCTGTGACTTGCACTCCCCTCCGGGGTACAGACCCATGTATGCCCCCTCGACCACCGCGCGGACGGCCTGGTCGGTACGCACTCCCTCCCCGGCTTGCTCGTGCAGCGTGGTGGCGACGCGGCGGCAACCGCGATTGCGGAGCAGGCGCGCTGCCACACCCATCGCCGCGCGCACTCTGAAGAGGTCGATGCCCGCGGCCTCCCCGAGGCCGGCCACCGCGACCCGCGCAGCCGGCAGCTTGCCCGGGACGTGTAGAATGGTGACCTCGGACTGCTTACCGCGAATTTCTCCCGATTGGATCAGGCGCCCAACGAGGCCCGCCAAGGCATGATCCACTTCCGCCAGCACGCCGGCGAGCGGAACGCCTTCGGTGGCCCCCACCACTACGGCGTCGCCTTGGTACTGCAGGAAAGACTCCGGCGAAACTTGGATCTTCACGCGATATACCTCCTTGTGAGGGCGCCAGGCTGCTGCTAGCCAGAGGCGGCGGTTTTGGGGTATAATCAACTGCCGACGCGCACGTCAGGCTGGACCGCATCGGTGCCTGACGAACTTGTCGGGTACCCATGTGTCTAATACGCTAGTGGTGGGATAACCCCTCCAACAGTATACCGAACAGGTGAGGTTCTGGATGGCCCAATTGTCGGGAGATCCGCTGGCCGAGATCCTTGTCGAGGCAGGGGTCATCAGCAGGCAGCAGCTCGAGACAGCTGTCGCGGCCTGCGATGGCGGCCCGGAAAGACTGGACGAGGCGCTCACCCGCCTGGGCCTGGCCCGGGAAGAGGAGATATACTCGGCGCTGGCGCGACATCTGGGGTTGGAGTATGCGACGGAGATCGACCGCAGCATTGAGCCGGGCCTGCTGACCCTGATACCCAGCGAATTCGCCATGCGCCATCAGGTGCTGCCACTTCGAGAGGAAGATCACACGCTGGTGGTGGCAATGGCCAACCCGTTCGATGTAACGGTGCTCGACGACCTTCGCCTCCTGACGAGCCGCGACGTGCGGGCGGTGGTGGCCAGTCCCCGGCGCATCTCAGAGTCGATCGAGCAGTGCTACATGGAGAAGATGTTCCGGGACATCGACGAGATGCAGACCGAGGAGGTGGCGGAGGAAGATCTGGAGATCGCGGATCTTCAGAAGATGGCCCGGGAGGCGCTGGTCATCAAGTTGGTGAACCTGATCCTGCACCAGGCGATCCAAGACCGGGCCTCCGACGTTCACATCGAGCCCCACGAGAAGGAACTCAGAGTGCGCTATCGGGTGGACGGCGTACTCCACGACGCCTCCTCCCCGCCCCGCCATTTGCATCCGGCGATCATCTCCCGCATCAAGATCATGTCCGACATGGACATCGCGGAGCGGCGCCTGCCACAGGACGGTCGAGTCCGGATCAAGCTGGGCGAACGCATGATCGACCTGCGCGTGTCAACCATCCCTACTCTCCACGGCGAAAGCATGGTCATTCGCCTGCTCGATCGCGCTACCGGGCGGATGACACTCACGGACCTGGGCATGTGGGCGGACACCTTCTCCCAGTTCCGGCAACTGATCACCCGTCCCCATGGGATCATCCTCGCCACCGGCCCGACCGGCTCCGGCAAGAGCACCACCCTGCACGCCGGGCTCCACGAGGTCTACTCGCCGGAGAAGAAAGTCATCACCATCGAGGACCCGGTGGAGTACGAGTTGCGAGGGGCGAACCAGATAAACGTTCGGCCCGAGATAGGCCTGACATTCGCCTCCGGCCTCCGGCATATCGTGCGGCAGGACCCGGACATCATCATGGTGGGGGAGATCCGAGACCGAGAGACAGCCGACATCGCGATCCACGCCGCGCTGACCGGGCACCTCGTGTTCAGTACCGTACACACCAACGACGCGGCGGGGGCCGTCACCCGATTGCTCGACATGGGCGTCGAGCCCTATCTCGTAGCTTCTTCCCTGATCGGCGTGCTCGCTCAGCGGCTACTTCGGACCCTCTGCCCCACCTGCAAGAGCCCCTTCCGCCCGACACCGGAGGACCTGCGCGAAATCCATCTCGCTCCCGAAGAGGCGAACTCGGTCACCCTCTATCGAGCGGGAGAATGCGATCTCTGCCGGAAGGGCTATCTGGGGCGGACGGGGGCCTTTGAACTGCTATTGATCGACGAGGAGGTCCGGCACCAGGTGCTGGACAAGGCATCATCCGGTGAGATCAAGCAGCGGGCGGTGGAAAAGGGAATGAGAACACTACTGGCAGATGGTCGCCAGAAGGTGCTGGAGGGAAAGACCACGATCGAAGAGCTGGTGCGAGTCTGTCAGCGGGACGAGTTCTAGCATGGCCCGTTTTCGCTACGCCGCGCTGGATCGCGCGGGGAAGACCGTGACGGGGGAGATCGCGGCCGGGAACGCGGAGGAGGTCAAACGCCGCCTCCGCGACATGGGATACTTCCCGTCCAGCATCGGCGAGGCCGCGCAGATTTCCCTGGGACAGCGCAAGCAGCTACGGCGGGGGCGGGGCGTCAGCGGGAGTGACATTGTCCTCATGACGCGGCAGCTTGCGGACATGACGGCCGCGCGGCTCCCAATGTTTCGCAGCCTCTCCGTCCTCGTGGAGCAGGCAGACCGTACTACCCTGCGCGACCTCTTCGAGGCCATACGCGCCGACGTCCAAGAGGGCCGGCCGCTTTCGGAAGCCCTGCAGCGGCATCCTCGGCACTTCCCTGACCTCTACGTCAACATGGTGCGAGCGGGAGAGACCAGCGGCCACGTGGATGCAGTGCTGCTGCGCCTGGCGGATTTTCTCGAGAAGTCGATGCAGCGGCGCTCACAGGTGATCTCAGCCCTGTTGTATCCGGCGGTCCTGATGACAGTCGCCATTGCCGCAGTCGCCTTTATCATGGGGTTTCTCATACCGAAGCTCTCGGCCCTGTTCGAGGAGCTCGAGCAGACGCTGCCGCTGCTGACCCAGGTGCTGCTGATAGTCACCGATGCGCTGCGCTCAATCTGGTGGATGCTGGCGATCTTCATCCTCGTGTTGGTGCTGGGGTTCCGGTGGTACGCGCGGACCAAGGCGGGCAGAGCCAAGCTCGACCTATGGGCTCTCCGACTGCCACTGTTGGGGCCGATCTGGCACAAGATGGCCGTCTCCCGTCTCGCGCGAACGCTGGGCACCATGCTCGGCGGAGGGGTCCCCATTCTCGCCGCGCTCGAGATCAGCGGCAACGCTGTCGCCAACCGCCCCATGACGCAAGCCGTGGAGGCTGTACGGGAAGAGGTGCGAGAGGGTACGCCCGTATCATCCGCCCTCGAACGAGCGGGAGTGTTCCCGCCTATCCTAATTCACATGGCTGGCGTGGGTGAGGAAACGGGCCAGCTCCCCGACATGATGGCCAGAGTCGCGGACAGCCTCGATTTTGAGGTGGATAGCACGCTGGGGCGACTTACCACGCTGCTGGAGCCTTTCATCGTCATCATCGTGGGCCGCGTTGTGGGATTCATTGTCCTCGCAGTGTTGCTGCCCATCTTCCAGATCAACGCGACCATAGGCCGCTAAGTGGAGGGGATGGACCTGCAATGATTCGCTGGCATACCAGGCTTCGCTCGAACAACGGCTTCACTCTGATAGAGCTGGTCGTGGTGATGATCATCATCACCATCCTGGCAGGCGCGGTTACCCTCCAGGTCACGAACTACACCAAGAACGCAAGGCGGGCGAGGGCCGTGCAGGACATCAAGACGCTGGAGACGGCCATCGACCTCTATGAGGCGGACAGCGGCTATCCGCCTACGGCCGAGCAAGGCCTCATGGCTCTCATACGAAAGCCGGGCACTGCGCCCGTGCCGCGGAACTGGAACGGGCCCTATCTCAAGAACAGGACGACTGTCCCAAAGGACCCCTGGGGGAATGCTTATATCTACGTGTTTCCAGGGCGATTGATCCCAACTGGTTACGACCTGATGTCCTACGGCGCTGATGGGAGTCCGGGGGGACAGGACGAGTACAGCGCGGACATCACCAACCTGGATGAGGACTGAGGACGGGACATTGCGCGGACCGGGCCGAACAAGCCCGCGAGGGCGTAGCAGAGGCTTCACCCTCCTCGAGGTCCTGGCGGTGATGATCATCATCGCCATCGGGTTCCTCGCCCTGCGGCCAGGCATAGGGAATGTGCTGCGAAGCGCCGAGAAGCGGACGGCGATCCGCCAGCTGGTCGGTTTGCTGACCTCAGCGCGGACTGACGCGGTGGCGAAGGGCAGGCTAGTGCGAGTCATGCACGATTCAGCCGCGGGTGTGTTCTGGGCAGAGGCCCAAGTCGCTCCTGCGTTCGACCGAAGCGAGTTCGGGGTGCTGCGTCTGCTGGGGCGGGAGCAGGTGCGCCTGCCGGAATGGCTCATCCTGACCGACCTCGTGATTGCGGGGCAGAGCACCGGTGATAGGGTGTCGGATCCTATCTACTTCGACCCCGATGGTCATGCGGATGGAGCTATTCTGTGCCTGCTGGATGCCAACGGCCGCGAGCTGGCGGTGAAGGTCGCGCCGGCCACAGGAAGAGTAACTGTCAGTGTCTAGCACGCCAACGCAGCGTGGCTTCACTCTACGCGGCTTCACTCTAGTCGAGGTCCTGGTGGCTACGGTAGTAGTTGCCATCGGGCTTCTGGGCGTACTGACGGCCTTTTCTATGGCCAGTCGTGTTACCGCCGTCGCCCAGAATGACACTGTGTTGAGCTTCCTCGCCCAGCAGAGGCTTGCAGAGATACAGCTACTGGGCCGCGAGCACTTGCCGATCGGGACCGCAGAGGGCAACTTCAGCCCCGAGTTCCCCGACTATCTCTGGCGGCTCACGGTTCATTCGCCTAACGTACTGAATGTGCAACGTGTGGATCTGGTGATTTCCGCCCCGGAGGCTGGCAGAAGACGTGAGACTCGATTCTCTACCGCCATTTTCTAGGCCGGGCCGGGCCCGACAGGGCTTTACTCTGCTGGAGATGACGATCGCTATGTCGTTCGTCGCCTTGCTGGCGGCCGGCATTACGCTGAGCATTTCCACATGCCTGAACGTCTGGCAGAGATCAGCGGAAGCTGCCGATCTGCATCAGGAGGCACGCGCAGTAATCGAATTGCTCTCCCGCGACATAAGGGGAGCCTACTTGGGGCTTGAGAGAACTGCTGGATATCTCATCGGCGTGCCCGCTCCGAGTCGCGAAAACGCAGTAGACACACTCATCGTGTGCACCGAGAGCAGCAGCCTCTACCGGACGGCGCTGCTGCCAGAGGAGCTGCAGACCGATTGGCACCCGGAGAGCCATCCCCTCGTCACAGACTACGTAGCGGTTCGCTATGAGCGGCTGGCGCGCAAGGATGGCGGCCCACGGGGGCTCTATCGAACAGCTTCTGTCGCGCCCAATGCGATCTCAGGAGCGGGGCTGGAATGGCAGATCGGCGAGCCGCGCCCGGAGCTCGTCTCCAGCTCCGTCACCGGCCTCCAGCTCCGCTACTTCGACGGCCAAGACTGGTTGGACGCCTGGGAGACCACCGAGCAGGACCTCCGGCTTCCCTGGGCGATAGCGATCCAATTGACCCTGCGCGATGCCCGACAACAAGACCATGTTTACCAGACGATCATCCCTATTCCAAGCCGGTAGAGTGAGACGACTCGAGCGCGGGATGGTGCTCATCCTCGCCGTGTTCGCGGTCGTGCTCCTGACCGTGCTCGCGGTTGGAATCACGGCCGTGGTGCGAGTCGAGCTGTTCGCCGCCCGCACCTGCCTGAACCGGACGCAATCACTGTTCCTCGCAGAGGCGGGGCTTCACGAGGCGCGAGCCATTCTGCTCTATGAGGACATGACTGTAGACACGCTGGCGGACCCGTGGGGACCGTTCTGTGAATCCCCGCTCGATCTACCTCAGGTAATGGGAGCGGGATATTACCGCGTGCACGTGCGCGATGCGTGCGGCCGCATCAACGTGAACACTCTCTGCGAGCGCGCGACGAATCCTCAGAACCCTGAGAGCCAATCCGACTACGCCGTGCTGCTGCACCTGACAGGCGACCCAGCCGTCGCCGCCGCCATCATCGACTGGTGGGACCCGGACAACGTCCCACGCGCCGAAGGAGCCGAGCACGAGTACTACACCGCGCTCCCCCAGCCCTATCTCCCTCGAAACGGCCCCTTCCAGACGCTCGGCGAGCTGCTCCTCGTGCGGGGCGTGACGCCCGCCATGTTCTTTGGAGGCTCGGGCATGCCGGGGCTGGCCCATCTCCTTACCGTCGAGTCTATCTCGCCCGACACTGACGCGCAAGGTCGGAAGCGGGAGAATCTGAACCTGCTCCTGAACCGGCTGGGCGTCGGGTCGCAGTCCGACCAGAGCGTCGTGCCGGAATGGTTGCAGCCGGTGCTCACGGATGATATGCTGATGGAGCTGTTGACCTGGCGGAGCAGCCTGCTGGGCCAATCGTACACGTCTCTCTCACAGGTGGCCGATGCTCTGGAGTTCTACGGACATGACTTTCTCCCTCTCCTCGACTGTGTGTCGGTCAGCCCGCGGGTGCACTTCTGGGGAGAGATCGAGCCGAAGGTCAACGGGAAGGTCAATGTCAACACCGCTCCCCCAGAGGTGCTGGCTGCGCTGGCGGGAGGTTCAATCGAAATGGCGGAGGTTTTCGCTTCCGTCCGGGAGGCCGAGTCGGTTGCGTCGCTCAGCGAGGTCGCCCGGCTGCTATTGGAGCAGCCGAACGGCCGAGCGCTGTTCGTGCACACAATCGACCATCTGACCACCAAGTCCTCCTCGTTCGTCGTGCAGGCGACGGGCCGGTCGGAATCAGGACGGGCATTTCGCACCGTGTCGGCACTGGTTCGGCGCTTCCCAGACAAGGTAATCCTAGTGCAGCAGGGAGAGCGGGACTGGCCCCTGCCACAGCGTCCGCAAGAAGTAACCGTCGCTGCAAGGGAGTAGTTGATTGCTGTCTTCTGCCAAACCGGTCAGCATAGAGATAGAGTCGCGGTCAGTAAGGGTGGCCCAACTGGTTGAGGGTCGCGGCCGGATCCGCGCCATTCGCTTCGCCGAGCAGTCCCTGCCGGCCGACTACCGTTGGGAGCCCGGAGGGGACCGCGAGCCGCTGGTACACGCCATCCGGCAAGCGATGGAGAAGGCCGGCATCCGAACCCGAACCGCAATAATGGCGGTGCCGCGGGGCCAGGCGACTGCTCGGATCAGTGCCTTCCCCCCTGCAGATCGCTCGGACCTGGAGCGCGTCGTCGGCTACGACCTAGCGGACCATATCCCGTTTCCCCTGGACCAAGTAGTGGTTGACTGGCAGTCGCTGGGGATCTCTCGGGGGGAGGCAGGTCTGACTGACGTCCTGGTAGGGGCAGTACAACGGGATGTGGTGCGGGAGTATCTTCGCGTTGCGGAGGACGCCGGTCTACGCCCCGCGGCCGTGACAATTGACGCCCTTGCGCTTGACGACTTGGCGCGGCGGGTGCCGCGAGAGCCAACAGGACTGACTGTGACCGTGGCTATCGGCGCGCGCGCTTCCACCATCAACGTATCGGAGGGAGATCGGCTCCGCCTGACCCGTTCCGTCGGTCTCGGTGGGCAGCACTTGACCCGCGCAATCCAGGAAGACCTGGGACTGACGGTCCATGAAGCCGAGATGCAGAAGGAAACGGCGGGACTGGGATTGCTCGCCCAGCATCCTCGCCCCTCTCGCATTGCAGCCTGGCTGGAGAACCTGCTGGGAGAGATTCGGCGGTCGGCCTTGTCCTTCGGTCCAGCGGCAGTGTCCAGCATCCTACTGGCTGGGCCAGAAGCGTCCCTGCCCGGGTTGAAGGAAGCCATCCAAGGAGAATTCGGCGCCGCGCCGATACGTCTCGCAGCCTCCGAGCTGTTTCCGGGCGCTCGGCTCCAGGGGGATCCTCGGGAGGTGGACTCCTGTCTGCTGGCCATTGCCCAGGGACTGCAGTCGACCGGCGGGAGCGCGTGGCAGATCTCGCTGGTGCCGCAGGAGGTCCAGGCGGCACACCGCTTGCGCCGCCTGCGACGGGCGGGCGCCGTCGCCGCCGTTCTGGTGGTGGCTAGCATGATGACATGGTATCTGCTGACTGCCAGTGGGCTGTCCCAACGGGGCAAGGAGCTGGCCCAACTGGAGGAGCAGGCCGAGGCGGCGGCACTCCAAAGCGCCGATGTGGAAGAGTTGAAGGCCGAGCGCGACCGGCTGCGAAGACGGCTGAGTGCTCTGGAGACAGTGAGGCTCCGTCGCCATCTGGCACTCGAACTCCTCAGGAGCATCGCCCTCTACGCACCAGATGACATCGTGTTGAGCCACTTTCGTTTGCGGCCGGACCAGGCGCTGGAGATCCGCGGCACAGCGCCGACGGCGACTGTCGCAGCAGACCTTCAGGATGCACTGGCGGGCTCGCCTCTGGTGACGCAGGCGACCCTCGTCGGTATCGATCGCAGGAGCGCTCAGCGAGGCCAGGACGCCGAGCGGGTGAACTTCACCATACGAGCGGCGCTGTGGACGCAGCGAAAGACGCCAGCGACAGCATGGACACTGGCCCGCACGGGAGATGTCAGATGAGACAGCTCTCCCAGCGCGAGCGAGTGCTGGTCCTGTTCGCGGCCCTCGCCCTGATCGGCTTTCTCCTCGTCTTCGTGATAGGTCTGCCCATGAGGAATCGATCTCTGGGCCTGGCCCGCGACGTGGACAACCTCCGGCACGAGATCGCTCATGCCAAGAGCCTATACGCTCAGAGGCCCGAGATTCAGGCGGAAATCCAAGAGCTGCGCGCGACGGCCGCCGGTCTGATGCTTGAGAAGAGCAGCGTGAAGGTCGCCGTGGTGCATGAGATCGACCGGCTCACCTCAGACCTGGGCATGAGCGTAACCGGCGTTACGCCCCCGGGAGATGCAGAGCCCGTGTCGGGCTGCCTGAGGTACACTGCCAGCTTCAGTGCCGACTCGAGCTTTTCCGAGATAGTTCGCCTGCTCTACGAGTTGGAGCAGCCGAGTCGCCGCCTTTGGGTGGAAGGAATCGAGATCACTCCCGGCCGCAAGGGAGGCGAAGCTCTGCACGTCGACGTGCACGTGGCCGTGTACGTCCCATCTCCGGAAAGCGAGGAACAAGATGCGGAGGCCTAGCCGCAGCGGGGCACTGTTGGGAGTGCTGCTCTTCGCCTCGGCCGCGTTTCTGCTCTACTCGCTGCAGAGCGCGCGGCCGCGACTCACTGCCGCAGATGACGCTCCGGCGCGACCGGAGGAGGGCGGGGAGGCACAACAACGGGCGGAACCCCTCAGGCCGGCCGCTCCTGCTGATGTGGAGTTCGCCCGATACCAGGAACTGGCTTCTCGGAACGTCTTCTCGCTTCGCAGATCTCCGCCACCGCCGCCCAAGAAACAGGATGAGCCACTTCCACCCCCACCGCGCTTCGATCCTCCGGAGAGGCCCGCTGCTAAGCCCAAGACGTCTGGATTTGCGGGCTGGACATACACGGGGTACATGACCATAAACGGTGAGAAGCGCGCCATACTGGCGACCGACAGCAGCGCTAGCTGGGAGGCTGTAGTGGTGGGCGATAAGTTCCAGGGCGCGACGGTGATCGCGGTGACCGGGGAGGCGATCCGCCTCAAGTCTGGCTCCTCCGTGACCACTTTGACCCCCACAGACAGCTTTCCCGTCACACCCTTG
>JAUVSA010000290.1 GCA_030597345.1 Bacillota bacterium | reverse complement strand
TGGACAAGAGCAAGGAGCTGGGCGCGCAGTTCTGCTTCCCCCACCAGACAGTGACAGACTTACTGCTGGACCGGGCTAACCGCTGTCTCGAACCGCTCCTCGCAGAGCATCTGCAATATGTGCGGGAGATGGGCATGATTCCGGGACTCAGCACCCACACCCCGGAGTCGATCATCTGTGCGGATACCAGCGAGGCAGATGTGGAGAGCTACATCCAACCGTACAACGCGGCGGGGTTCTTCTGTCAGATGGAGACGGACTGGCTGCAGCGGATCATCAAGAATGCGAAGAAGCCGGTGATGACGATCAAGCCGATGGCCTCGGGGCGGCTCCATCCTGTGACGGGGCTGAACTTCGTGTGGAACACGATCCGGGAGTGTGATATGGTCACCGCGGGGACGTTCACCACGTATGAGGCCGAGGAAGTGATCGAGATCAGCCTGGCCTGTCTGGAGAGGCGGGAGCCGGACCTCGATCTGCAGTTCAGTCGAAGCAAACGGACGGTAGTGGCGGAACTCGACGAGCAGCCGTCAGGCTGAGGAGAGGGCGCGATGCTGAAGATCGGCGAGGCGGAGGCTCAGGCGGCGGCGAGGGTCATCAGAAGCGGGGGCCTGTTCCGCTATGGCGACGGGAAGGAAGGCCACCTGAGCGAGTGCGCGAAGTTCGAGCAGGAGCTGGCCGAGAAGGTCGGGGCGAAGCATACGCTGGTGGTGACCAGCGGCACGGCGGCGCTGATCTGCGGGCTCGTGGGGCTGGAGGTGGGGCCGGGGGATGAGGTGATCGTCCCTGGCTATACCTTCGTGGCATCGGCGCTCGCGCCCCTGGCAGTGGGGGCGATTCCGGTGATCGCGGAGATAGACGAATCTCTGACGCTCGACCCGAAGGATGTCGAGGCCAAGATCAGCCGCCGCACGAAGGTCATCATGCCGGTGCACATGGCGGGACTGCCGGCGAACATGAACCGCATCATGCGGGTGGCCCGCCGGAACGGACTGAAGGTGCTGGAGGATGCTTGCCAGGCCGACGGCGGCTCGTACAAGGGAAGACGGCTGGGATCGATCGGCGAGGTGGGGGCGTACAGCTTCAACTACTTCAAGAATGTGACGTGCGGTGAAGGCGGGGCCGTGGTCACCAACGATCGGGCGCGCTACGCGCGGGCGCTGATACACCACGACGGGGGAGTGGGGTTCTGGCGGCCCGGGGAGGAGATCGGCGCTCGGCTGTTCGCGGGATGGAACTTCCGGATGAACGAGATTCTGGCTGCGATCCTGCGCGTTCAGCTTCGCCGTATCGATGGGCTGCTGCGGCGGAATCGGAGCCACAAGGCGCGGCTGATGGAGGCGCTGTCGGAGCACCCGGGGATCAGATTCATCAAGCATAACGACCTGGAGGGGGAGTGCGCGACGGTGCTGGGCTTCAGGTTCAAGGAGGAGAAGGAGGCGCGCGCATTTGCGGCGGCGCTGTCCGAGGAGGGGGAGTATGGGTGGCTTCCCATCGATACCGGGAGGCACGTGTACACGAACTGGGAGTCGATCATGGAGGAGCGCGGCGCCTATCATCCGGGGCTGGACGCGTATCGCCGGCCGGAGAACCGGGCCCGCAAACCGAGGTATCGCGCGGACATGTGTCCGCGGACGCTGGAGATACTGTCGCGGACGGTGTTCCTCGACATCCGGCCGGAGTGGAAGGCGGCGGATGTGCGGAAGCGGATTCGCGCCTGCCTCAGGGCGGCCGACGCGATGGGGTAGCGGCAACGGGATGATCGCAGACGAAGGTGTGTGAGATGGAGTGGTTCGACTGCCACGCAGGTTTTGGCGTTCCCGTCAAGTCGCCGGGACGCGCGATCGCAACTGCTCAGGAGCTGGTGGCGGAGCTTGACTTCTGCGGTGTGGCGGAGGCGCTCGTCTATCACGCGAGCGTGGTGGAGCAGGGGCCACAGGTTGGAAACCAGCGCGGGGTGGAGGAGATAGAGGGCGAGCCGCGGCTGCATGCGACGTGGGCGATGCTGCCGGCGCAGACGGGGGAGCTGGGGACGGCAGAGCAGTTTCTGGCGGGGATGCGGGAGCACGGGGTGAAGGCCGCGAGGGCCTATCCCGAGGAGAACAGGTATCTGCTGAACGGCGTCACTTTCGGGCCGCTGCTGGAGGAGCTGACGGCGCGGCGGATCCCTCTGCTGGTCGGCCCGGATTGGAAGGGCATCACAAGCCTGCTGGCCGAGTTTCCCCGGCTTACGCTGGTTGTCGTGCGCCACGGAAGCTGGGGAGACGATCGCTACTTCCGCCCGCTGCTGGAGAGATACCCGAGCCTGCATGTTGACACGTCGAACTATCAGATCGACCACGGCAGCGAGGATCTCGTGCGCAAGTACGGCCCGGACCGGCTGCTGTACGGCAGTGGAAGCCCCGAGCTGCAGATGGGAGCGGCCCTACTTACCGCGGCGCAGGCCGACATCGACGACGATGCGAAGGCGGCCATCGCGGGAGGCAACCTGCGGAGGTTGCTGGCTGAGGTGAGGCTGTGAAGAACTCGTCGGCGATAGCGCGCGAGTTCATGGCGCGGGGGAAATGCGAAGCGTGCCCGGTGGTCGACATGCACGGGCACTACGGGCCGTACACGGCGATGTACTTCCCGCGGCCCTATGCCGAGGGCATGCTGGCAACGATGGACCGGTGTGGCGTGTCGTGCATTGTGTGCAGCTCGCACAGCGCGCTGGTCGACGCGGGGCGGGGGCATGACGAGATGGCCCAGGTGATCGAAGAGCACCCCGGCCGGTTCTTGGGGTATCGCGTGGTGAATCCGAACTACCCGGAGCAGGCTGCCGAGGAGGTGGGGAGGTTCTCGCGGGAGTCGGGGTTCGTGGGGTTCAAGTGCCACCCGGACAGTCATACGGATCCGATTACGGGGGAGCGCTACGTGCCTGCCCTGGAGTACGCGGCGGAGCACAAGCTGCTGGTGCTTACTCACACGTGGGGCGACAGCCAGTATGACAACCCCACGATGTTCGGGGAGGTGGCGGCGAAGCACCCCGGGGTCACATTGTTGATGGGACACTCGGCGTACGGGAAGTGGGATGATGCGCTGGCGGTGGCGAGGGACCACGACAACGTGTACCTGGAGCTGACCGCTGCTTACGAGATCGGGGGCT
>JAUVSA010000071.1 GCA_030597345.1 Bacillota bacterium | reverse complement strand
GCTGCCACTGGCGCTTAGTTTCAGCGTGCATTGTTATTGATTCTATTCCACAGAGCAGCCTGTAGCCCAAGGTCCACAATGCGGATGATCGGGAGGAAGGGCGACTTCTGGGGGGCATTGAATGGTGCTTCGAGATGTGGGGCGACATGACGCGACTTGCGCTGGTTCTCCTCTTGCTGATAGGCTGCCTTGTGCTGCTCCTCTTTCTTGTGGGGTCCTCGCCTTCGGAGGGCCCCATCGTCTGGGTGGTGGGGAGCCTGGAGCGAGTGGGTCTCGAAGCGAATCCCAAGAGTGCCGTCAGCATTGACCTCTATGCAGCCCGAGGGGAGTACGAGTCCTTCCAGATCATCGTCCGGGCACCGGCCAGCGGCCTGAAGAATGTGAACGTGCGTGCCCCTGATCTGGGCGGCCCCCGTTCGACCCTCTATCGAGAGAAGTACGTCCGGCTGACGCGAGGCACGAAGGACTGGACCGGCAACCGGAACAAGCCACTTGGCCCCGGGTGGTACCCTGACGCGCTGATACCTTTCGAGAACCCGGCTACAGGGAAACGCCTCTCGGGAGCACCCCTGACAGCGGCACCCTTCGACCTCGACGCCGGCAGGAATCAACCCATCTGGGTGGACGTCTTTGTCCCGCGCACCACTCCAGCCGGGCTTTACCGCGGCGACTTCCTTGTCACCAGCGATCAGGGGCGAGCCAAGGCGACGCTGAACTTGAAGGTCTGGGACTTCAACCTTCCCCTCAGGCCTTCTCTGAGATCCTGCATTCTGTACTGGAAGGTAAGGCGACAGCTTCCCGCCAACCAGGAATTGCTGCGCCACAGGCTGATGCCCATCTCTGTTGATCCCGGCCAGGAACGACTTCTCATTGACACGCTCGGGCTGAGCTGCACACACCTGGGCTTCTGGAGCAAAGGGGACCAGCAGCGGGGGACCATGGATCCCGCTCCCTCGGTGGCGGAACTGCGCCGCGCCGTCGCCCAGCATCAGCGCGACCTTTACCTTTACAACTACACCGCGGACGAGGTCGAGGGCCATCATGGGGTCTATGAGTCGCTGCGGCAATGGGCGCAGAACCTGCACCAGGCCGGCGTTGACAACCTGGTGACGATGGCCCCGGTCCCCGAGCTTTACGATGACGGCTCGGGGACCGGCCGTTCCGCAGTCGATGTCTGGACGGTGCTCCCAAAGATGTACGATCGCTCTCGCGCCCGAATCGCTGAAGTGCTGCAAAAGGGAGACAAGGTCTGGTCCTACAACGCTCTGGTTCAAGACGATTACTCGCCAAAATGGTTGATCGACTTCGCGCCTATCAACTTCCGCATCCAGCCCGGGTTTCTGAGCCATAGCTTGAGGCTAAGTGGGCTGCTCTACTGGCGGGCCGATCTTTGGTCCTCTGACCCGTGGAGCAATGTCGAAGCTTATCGTCCGAGCTATCCGGGGGAAGGCATGCTGGTCTATCCGGGCGAGGAGGTCGGGGTCCCCGGGGTCGTCGCCTCCATGCGGCTGAAGTGGCTCCGCGACGGGGTGGAGGACTTCGATTACCTCCAGATCCTCGACAGCAGAGGCCTGGGGGAGCAGGCGCTGAGCATCGCTCGAAGCGTTGGGCGGGACTGGCAAACCTGGACCCGCGACCCGGACAAGCTCGAGGCCGCCCGCCACCGACTGGGTGAGATGATCGAAGCGACGCCGACGAGAGCCGCCAAGGATCCCTAACACGCCGCAGCCAGAACCGACAGTAGGTGTTCTGTGCTCCGCCTCCGCCCGTGAATCTTGCGCCAAGGGACCAGAAGTCCCGGGACTACCCCATCCTGCTCAAAGGACAACCGGCAAGGGACTGATGGAGGCGGCTCAACTGTGTTGACACGAGAGGAGATTCTTGTATCTAACGGGGGAGTGCCATAGAGCGCACTAGCATGGAAGCCTGCCAGCCAGATGTGGAAGATTCTGGTGCTATGAATATCGCCATCACGGGAGTTGGCGGCGGCACCGGCCAGGCGGTAATCCGCGCTCTGAGGAGAGCTGACCTGCCCTGCCGTCTTATCGGACTTGACGCGGACGCTTGGGCCACTGGCCTGTACCAGTGTGACGCGCACGCGCTCGTCCCACGGGTGACCAACGAACAGCGTTATCTTGACGCACTCGAGGAGATCATTGTCCGGCACAAGATTGACGGGCTCATCCCTGGCCTGGACGTCGAGATTGGTCCGATCTCCCGCGCTCAGAGCCGCTTCCGTTCCCTTGGTTGCCACCCGATCGTAAGCACTCCCGAGTTGATCCGCGTAGCGCGGGATAAGCTGTTGACATACCAGGTGTTGTCCGCAGAAGGCATCCCGTTCGTGCGCACCATGAGCGTGGAGGATTTCCGTCGATCCTGCACGCCGGATTCCTTTCCGGTCATCGTTAAGCCTAAGGACGGAGCAGGATCGGTGGGCGCGACCGTCCTTTGTACCCGCGCTGATTTCGAGCGGCACCAGCCGGACGCGAATGACATCGTGCAGGACTACTTGGTGCCGGCATCCTGGGGCTCCAAGACACTGACGCCGAACGAGGCAACGGAACACGGTCGGCTTCGGCAGGAAGATGAGCTCCACTTGCAGGGGATCATTGCCCCGGACGGCGGGATTGTGGGAATCTTCATGAGCATCAGTGTCATGCTCAGCGGGGTCGCGTTCCGGATTTGTCCGACCCGGGATTCGGACCTACTGGATTTCTCTCAGAGGGCTTTCTCGATCCTCTCCGAAATGGGAGCGGTGGGCCCGTGCAATCTGCAGGGAAGGATCACGGCAGCGGGGCCGGTGCTCTACGAGCTAAACCCGCGCTGCACCGGCATCACAGCCGTTCGCGCAGAGATGGGCTTCAATGAGTGCGAGGCGGCTCTACGGATGTTCGTGCTCGGCGAGGATCCCGCCTCCGTTGCCCCACGACTTACCTACAGCACAGACACGGTCTGCCTGCGCTATGTAACAGAGCAGTTCGTGCCGCGAGCGGACATCGAACACTCGCAGAGCCTCTAGACTGATCGCCGAGCTTGGGCCGGGAAGCCGTCTCCTCCTTTCGGACTGCTCCCCGAAGACCGCTTAGTCTGTGGGTGCCAAATAGCTATGGGACGCCTCAGAGCGGGGCTCCGGAGCTTGCCTGGCGTTCCCGGGCCGCCGGCGTCCGGTATCGCAGCGCCCCCGCGGGAGACTCGCCGATCGGCGCGATGGAACGCGCCTGCTCCATGGGTCTTTTCCCGCAGGGTGACACTCCTGTCCCATACCGGAATCATTCCGCCGTCATCCGGCCCCAGCAAGAAGCGCCACTGTCAGGAGTACCGGACCGCGACGCCGCCCCGCGAGCGCCAGGCCCTAGGCGGCCTTCGCGGGGATCGTCGAGCGCCGCCTCTTCTCCGATGCCAAGACCATCGCCTATCGGTTGACGGCTTGATGGAGGACGGTGTCAGGGGCAGTTGAGAACCACAGGGGCAACCATAGGGAACTGCCGACCAAGCATGGAATATTCCGGTGCTGTGAATATCGCCATCACGGGAGTTGGCGCCGGCACCGGCCAGGCGGTGATCCGCGCGTTGAGAAGAGCCGCCCTGCCCTGCCGTCTCCTGGGGCTCGACGCAAACCCCTGGAGTGCTGGCCTCTACCAGTGCGACGCCCGCGGGCTCATCCCGAGGGTTTCCGACGAAGAGCGCTATCTGGTTGCGCTTGAAGGCTTAATCGTCCAGCACAAGATCGATGCTCTCTTCCCTTGCCTTGACGTCGAACTGCCTGCGGTTTCTCGCTCTGAGGACCGATTTCGTGCTCTCGGCTGCCGCCCGATCGTAAGTTCTCCCGACTTCATCCGCATCGCTCGGGACAAGCTCGTGACCTATCGAGTCCTGTCCTCTAGGGATGTCCCCTTCGCCCGCACCTTGACCTTGTCGGACTTCCGGCGGTCCTGCACCCCGACTTCCTTCCCCGCCATAGTCAAGCCGAAGAGCGGTGCGGGATCGGTCGGCGTAACTGTTCTCCTCGAGTGCGCAGATCTGGAATGCTACCGACCGGACTCGGATGACGGCGACATCGTGCAGGAGTATCTCGTTCCCGCCTCCTGGGGCGTCAAGACGCCATCGCCCCACGACGTGATGAAACGCGGCCGATTGCGCCAGGATGAGGAGTTCAAACTCAATGGGGTCATCGCCCCAGATGGAAGCATTGCGGGCGTCTTCATCAGCGTCACCGCAATGAACGCCGGTACCACCTTCCGCATCTGTCCCACCAAGGACCCGGAACTTCTCAGTTTCTCCCATCGGGTGCTGTCGGTCCTTGCCGAGATGGGCGCGGCGGGGCCCTGCCAACTGCAGGGAAGGATCACGGAAGAGGGGCCGGTGTTCTACGAGCTGAACCCTCGCTGCACCGCCAGTACCGCGGCGCGTGCTGGGATGGGATTCAACGACTGCGAGGCCGCTCTGCGGCTCTTCGTGCTCGGCGAGGAACTCACGTCTGTCGCCCCGCGACTCAGCTACAGCGCTGATACCGTTTGCCTGCGCTACGTCACCGAACATCTGGTGCCTCGCGCCGATATCGAGCGGCTCCTCTGACCCGATCCCTCTTACCTATCCCCCTGTAGACGGTATCTGGCGGTCTTCGAAGCTAGACCTTGTCCATTTCGTCTGTTTGCGCAGCACAGGGCATCAATGAGACGTCGTCAAGCAAAGGCCGCCAGGGAGGTCTTGACAGGCTGGCCTCTGGGGACAGAGGCAACCCACTTCAGCGTTGAGGGTCTGTCGTTTCCCAGGTCTGCAGGGCCTCCGCTCTGTCGGCAGCCCGTTGACGCCGCTTGTCCATCAACGTTGTGCAAATCACCAGCAGCAAGCTCGCTGCGCCGGCGATCAGAACTAGAAGAGCCGCGCTGCCGATGGTTTCCGCGTGAGACCCGGTCGGCAAGAGAAACGTCGGCTGCTCGGATCGCACGGCGGATCCCAGGAAAATCAGCGGTGCCACTAGCCCCCAAGTCGCCAGGCACAAGAGCCCGCGCATCGCCAGGCCCCGGCTCGCACGCAATTCGACTGCTCTCGCACAGACGACAGCCCCACGCACGCAAGCGACAAGAATCGCCGGCCACGGTAGTAGCTTCACCCACGTGCTTCCCTGGGTGCAGGCCCTGTTACATGGCGATCGGACACGCCTAAGAGCCCTCAGAATACCCGGATAGAGTTTCTAGGGAGCACACGCACGGGATGCCCTAGCGAAGGGGGTGGGCAACACCGACGGTATCCAGGAACCGAGCTTCCCAGCTTCCCGGATGCCTCAGACCGGTCCTGGCACACACCACGCCCGCCACACTCCCTCCAGTGGGGGAGGCTCTACCCATCTATCGGTGGATTCCCCCCACTTGTGAGATGGTACACTGTGTTGTGAGATGGTATACTGTGTAAAAGGGCATGTCCGTGCTGGGTTGCCGTGGAACGCCTCTGGCAGCCCCGCAGGCGGCCCTAAGGAACTGTGAGCCGCGTCCCGTCGCCATCTGGCGCCACCAGGTTGGTCCGGACGGCACAGGGTAGTAGTCCTCGTTGCGGGCCGGCGCGAACCTACTGTCAGGAGGAGAGCAGTGAAGAAGATTCTCGTGGTTGTGATCGTGCTCACCATCGGGGTGAGCGTCGTCCAGAGCGCGGGCGCGGCACCAGCGCCGTCGGCCCTGGATGTCACTCTTGGCGTTTCTTCGGATGACGCGGGACCCATCCAGATAAGCGCCTCCCTCAGCGGCGGGATGATGGACGAGGTCGGCTATAAGATCGGTGGATGGCTGGTCACCGGCTCCGGCGATTCTAAGAGCTTCCTTGCCGACGCCTATCTCGACTACACGCGAGACGAAGTCTACCTGGCCGTGGGCCAGAAGTTCGTGGTCTTCGGGCCGGCCTGGGGCCTGCTGGTATCGCCCGGCCTTCGCGGCGGCGAGGTCAAGGTCGAGCTTCCCAGGACCACCCTTCAGGTCATCTCGGGGAGGACGGAGTTCACGCCGGTGACGGGCGAAGGCCCCCGATGGACTCCCAGCCCCCTGTTCCCGGTTGGAAGTGTACGAACGGAAGAGGACCTCACGGCCGCGCGCGTGGAGTTCGATCTCTCCCGGCCCTTCCGCGCATTGCCACTCCAGGTCGGGGTGAACGGCCTCCGCACTATCGGAGAGACCGGCGTGAGCGGGGACCTAGAGATCGGCCTCTCTCGGAAGCTGACGCTCTTCGGCGAATCGGCGCACTTTGACGGCGTACACGCCTGGGCCGCAGGGCTCACTCTCAATGAACTCGGCCCTGTCTTCGGTACCACACGTGCGACCTCCGGGGTGCTAATCTACCGCGACGTTCCCGACGACTATGCCCCGGCCGTGGTGGGCGCCACCGCCTACTTCCCGGCCCAGCAGGGACTCGCTGGCGGCATCTACCATGAGTTGGTGCCGGCTCGGACCGCACTCGGCGTATTCGCCGATTCAGAGAATGTGACCCTCACCCTCTTCCGACACATCCCACTCGGGTAGCGTTCCGGTCGCGGGACTTCCCAGGGCCACTGGCGGCCTTCAGCCCTTCCTTCACAGGAGGCGGCTTCCCATCGACTTGCGGGGCACCGGAGCGACCGGGAAGAAGTGACCATGATCCCGCGGCTGCCGTGGACTCTCGGGCAAGAACGCGAGCAAGCCCCATGACGGGGATTGTGGGAGGAGCCCGTTTCAGACGCGAGCGCAATAACTGACGGTCACGCAAGAGGAGAGGACCAGGGCAGGAACGACCGACGGCTGCTCACGCTAGCGGCCCTTGTCTTCCTGCTCTCGCTGGCCATTCGGATGACCTGGGTCGCCTTCGCCCGGGTCACTCCGATCTCCGATTTCCGCGGCTACGATGAGCTGGCGGTGCACTGGCTTCAGAGTGGCCACTTCTCCAGCGTGGGCTCCCTGGCCTATCGCGCGCCCGGCTATCCCGGATTCCTCGCCGCCATTTACGCTATTGCCGGCCACAGCTGGCGGGCGGCCGGATTCGTGCAAGCGGTGCTGGGGGGAGTGGCGTCAGGTCTCCTGGTGCTGCTCGCCTCCAGAGCGCTCTCTCGACGCGGCAGCGTCATCGCCGGCCTCTTGCATGCCGTCTCGCCTACGGCACTCGCCTATGTGCCCGTGCTGGCGAGCGAAGCGCTGGCGGTCTTCCTCTTGGTCTCCGGCCTGCTCAGCCTGGCCGCCAGTCAGGAGCGGGTCGGAGTAGCGCGCTGCCTGCTGAGCGCCCTCTCGGGCGCGCTGCTGGCTCTGCTCATGCTGACCAGGCCGGCGGGAATCTTCCTCCTTCTGGCGTTCCTCCTGCTGGCCGTCTACAGCAGAAGGCGGCGCACGTGGCGCGCCACTCCAGGTCTTGCCTTCCTCGCCGCGCCGGTGGTCGTGCTGTCGCCGTGGCTCGTCCGCAACCACCTGGCGGGCCTGGGACCGGCCACCCTCTCCACCGCGGGGGGCGAGAACCTGCTGATGGGCAACAACGACCTCGCTCGCCTCGGCGGGTTCCAGGAGGGGGTGATAGAGAGGCACAATCTGCCGGAGAAACTGCAGGACGGCCTGTACCGAGAGGAAGCCCTGTCCTGGATCCGTTCACACCCGGGCCGCTACCTCGTCCTTAGCAGCATCCGCGCCAGCCGCCTGCTCGGCTTCGAGCCCGACACCTGGGCGGCGAAGTACCTCGTGCCCACGGAGGAGAATGATCGCGCCTTCAGGGCCAGCTTCCTCTACAGCTGGGAGGGAGCGACGTCGGAGCCCCCGGCCCTGCTTGCCCGCGCCTGGCGCGTGGAACTTCGCAACGCGAAGGTGCTTCAGTGGCTGAGAGTGGTGATCGCTCCCTTACTTCTCCTGTCCTTAGTCCTATCGTGCCTGCGGTGGCGCAACTACTCCCTTATTCTTCTTCCCGCGCTGGCCTACTTGGGAGGTCTGTCGCTCACCTACGCCGAGATTCGCTTCCGCGAGCTCGCCGACCCACTGCTGTTCATCCCGTTCGCGGGTTTTCTCGCGGATATCATGTTCTCGAGCACGAATGTACTGCCCCGGCCCTGGCGACAGAGCAGGGCCTATCTATCGGCACGGGAGACGGCGAAGGCCATCCTCGCCGACCTCTGGAAGGAGGAAGCCCCGGAGACGCCAGGCCCCGCCGACCTGTCGGCGGAGGAGACTCAGGCCGCCCGCCGGCAGGAGGCGGTCGAGTACGAGTTCTCTCCGGTCAGCCTCACGGAGCAGCGCTTCTACCTGCAGCAGTCCGGTCTGCAGAGCATGCGGGTGGCGCGCGCCGGCGACGGGCTTAGCTGTGAGATGGTGAGCAGTCGAGACACTTCCAGCGGGGGAGTTGGCGGGGTCAGCTTCCGGGCCGCCGCGCCCGGGGCACTAGGACTGACGGTGAGCTTCCTGGAGCCGGGCAACATCCAAGCGGTCAGCCTCGCCGGCTACGACGATACCGGTGAAAGGTGCTCTTTCGCGTGGCGCTGGCAGGTGCAAGACGGGCAACGCCCTCTGAGGGGGCAGCAGACCTACGTGCTCGTGCCGGGCAAGCAGTCAGGGCATTTCCTTCCCGACGCACCCGGTGCGGTCGGGGCGACGCGGGAGATTCGCTTCCTGCTGGAGGTCGCGCCCAACGCGAGTGCTGGCTTCATCCTCCACAAGCTCGACCTCGCCGCCGGCCGAGGGAAGCCTCTGGCCGGGTCCCGTGGTACTTGAGACGCACACAGGAAGAGAGCGTGGGTAAGGCACCGCAAGAAACGCGGCGAATGGCGTGATAATACAGTACAGTAGTACACAGTGATCTGCATACGCCCTTGGGCTAACTGGAGAAATGGCGGGACGTCTGGTAACAGGTCACCCGCACGAGACGGTACGCGCACAGGCGTCGGCCAGAGCACCTTC
>JAUVSA010000155.1 GCA_030597345.1 Bacillota bacterium | reverse complement strand
TAGCTCTGCCGTGATGCGAAGCTGGCTGAACACGGGCCCGCGCAGGACAGCCACGTCAGCCTGACATGCGCTCGATCGGACCATATCGCCGGTGGTGAAAAGCTCCCAGGGCGCCCTCTCCCGGTCGGATCGCTCGGCGAGAGCGATCAGCTCGTTAGCAGGGCCGGCGCCCGGATTCAGCAGCTCTTTCCGAGCGGACTTGAAGTAGATGCTGGTGAGGCCGCCGCCGGCGGCGGGATCGACCCGCAAGGCGAGGTATTCGTTCTCGATGGTGGGGCTGTCGGTGCCGCCGCGCTCGCCTTCCGGCGGCAGCTGAGATGCGGGTTCGAGGTAGTAGGTGCGGTAGCCCAGGGAAGGCACATCGGTGGCGATGAATGCGATTTCGGCCCACGGCGCTTGGTCTTCGGCAGCTCGAGCGGTGAGCTGGCATGGCGCCGTGCGCCCCCCTTCGTCTATGAGTTTGAATCCGGAGGCGAGGGGACCGTCGAGTGCCACCCGCGCTCGGCAGACATCGGTTCGCGGCCAGCCGAGGGAGTTGAAGACGACCAGCGCGACACCGTCTCGGGGCGCGCGTTTGGCGCCCGCGGTGTCTATCCGGTCGGTTACATAGGAGAGCGCGTTCTCTTCCACCCCAGTGGCAAGATCGAGCGCCTCGCGATAGCCCGCGAGGAGATCGAGGAAGGACACGTCGCAGGAGGTGCCGGAGAGAGCATCGTGGTGCTGTCCGAAGAGGACCTGACGCCAGGCCTTGTCGAGCGCGCGGTCGGGGTAGCGGGCGCCGAGCAGCGAGGCGAGGGTGGCCCATTTCTCTGCACTGAGCAGCCGGTTCTCGCCGAGCCGATTCGCAATCTTGAGTTCGGCCCGGGTGACGAGCGAACCCATGTGGTACCAGGAGAAGTCGCGGCCGAGGACCGGGATGACGGCGCTGCGCAACTGGGCCTCGGGCTTGACACGACTCAGGTATTGGCCTGGGGTGCTGAGCAGGACTATTGGGTCGCGCGCGGCGAGATCTTTGGAGCGGCCGGCAAGCCATAGTGGGGCCGGCGCCATGTCGCCGCCGAGGAAGTGGAGGTCATGGCGAAGGCCGAGCTGGGCCTGATTCTCAAGGCCGTTGGCGGCGATGTCGAGCAGCTCCTCGAAGCTCTTGGGTCGGAAGGTATGGGGCTCTCGCTTCTGCAGAAGTGCCGTGCCGTCGGGGGCGAGAGCGTAGCACAGGGGCGGAGCACCGACGATGTCCTTGGACCAGATGATTCCCTCAAATCCAGACTTGGCGGCGATCTGGGGGAGCTGGAGGCAGTGGCCGAAGACGTCGAGAGGAAGGTAGACGGTGGGACTGGCGCCGAGTAGACCCTCCTGGTAGAGGCGGCCGTAGAGGATGTTGCGGATGATAGCCTCGCCCTGAAGGCACATTTCATTGGGCTGACTGTAAGCGCCGCTGGTCTCGAGGCGCCCGTCGGATACGAGCTCGCGCAGGAAGTCGCGGTGCTCGCCGTGAGCGGCGAAAAAGGGCTGCAAGTAATCGAGTTCGGACAGCAGAAGATGGTAGCCGGGGTCGCGGCGACAGGCTTCCAGGTGCTCCTGAACGAGCCCGAAAGCACGGCGGGTATAGGTTCGCTGGTCCTCTAGCCCCACAGGGTGATAGCGAAAGTGTGGGACCAAGTGGATGGTTGCGCGTTCTTCGGCCATATGCAAGTCCCCGAGGTGATTGTGCGTCAAAGAAAGCGAATTCGGTCTCTGAAGCGGGCGAGCACCTTTTGGTTGTGGTCGTCGCCTCCCGGTATGTTGGCGCTCATGTAGACGGGCGGCACCACGCCGCGGGCCAGCAGCTGGGCCGCGGTTTCGACGACGAGTGCTTGGAGAATAGCCGATCCGAGGGCGGTTGAAGTGGGCCCTATTTTCTGCTCCAGCCCTGGGAGAGAGATGGCGGCATCGCCTGCGTCGACGTGGTTGTCGATCACGATGTCGGCTGTGTCGTGAAGTCGCTTCCCGCTGGAGTGGCGAGACGGAAATGGGTCGGCGTAGGCGCGCGAGGTCAGTGCGATGACCGTCAGGCCCGCTTCCTTGGCGGCCAGCGCCATGTCAATGGGGGCGGCGTTGCGGCCGCTGGTGGAGAGCACGATGATGACATCGCCGGAGCGGGCCCCCGATTCCTGGAAGAGCTCCCGCGCGTAACCCTCCTTCCGCTCCCACTCGCTGGTGTCGGTAACGGGACGGTGATTGAGGAGGACCATGTCGCCGAAGATGGGCTCCACCAAGATCAGGCCGCCGGCGCGGTAGAAGATGTCCATGCTGAGGGCAGCGCTGTGGCCACAGCCGAAAACGTAGATCATGCCCCCCCGAGCCAGGGCATCGGCCGCCGCGCCAGCAGCCTTCGCAATAGCCTCCGCTTCCTGGGACCTGACCTGTTCCAACTTGGCGATCAAGAGGTCAAAATAGTGGTCGACCCACATCAACGACGTCCCCTAGAGTCCGGTCTCGTGGTAGGCTGCCTCGGAGCGGCTGTTGAATTCGTCGCCATCCGGCAGATTGATGGAGCGATAGACGTGGGGTTCGAGTCCCCGCGCAAGCATCCGCACAACCGCCTCAGAGACCAATGCCCAGACAATGTAACAGAAGGCCACACCAGAGGTGGGCGCAACTCCCGTATCAATTCCTTCCACATTCAGAACCGCGTCGCCAACAACTCCGCAGTTGTCGATGGCCAGGTCGGCGACTTCGAAAAGCCGCTTCCCGCTGGAGTGTCGGCCAGCCACTTCGCTGCTGTAGGTGACATTGGTGATGGCTATTACGGTCACGCCCATGCGCTGGGCCGCAGTGGCGAGTTCCACGACGGCGGCGGATCTACCGGAGACGCTGCTCACGAGCAGGAGATCGCCAGGGGCAAGCGCGCTGCGGTCGATGGCGAGCGCGGCGAGCTTCTCCTCTGCCGCGTCGCGGGTGGCCCGGTCGCGTTCGGACACTTGCTGGGCGCGCCTGGGCGCGGGATCGCTGTTGACGGTTAGGGAGAACTTCAGTTCTTTCATCATGCAGAGGCCGCCGGCGCGGTGAATGGGCTCCCGGGAGCAGTGGCCGGTGTCGTAGAAGTGGAGTCCGCCCCCGGCCTCCGCGGTCCGGGCAACGAGCTCGGCCGCCCTTTGGATGGCTTCCAGTTGAGTGGTGCGAATGCGCTCAAGGGTGTCGTTGCAGCACGCGAACCAGCGGTCCGCCGACATGGGCTGCCTCCTTCGGGGTAACTCCATCCCGTCTAAGGTTGGACTGTCGCCGGTATGTTTCGCTCGTGCAGCGATCCCTCCTCCAGGCGCTGCGCGACAGGGGGCTGGCAGAAGGCGGCGTAGTAGACACCGGTATGCCCCGGCGGGATGAGTACATAGGGGTGGCGAGGGCGATTGCGGCTTACCTGGCGGAGCGGCAGCGGCGTGATGGCGACTTCCCGGGTCCGAGCAACTATGGCGTCTCCTTCGCGCTCTGGCTGTGGACCGACTTCGGGGTGGAGTTCATAGAGCAGCTCGATCGCGCCTGGCATAGCCTGAAGCTCAGCCCCCCGGCCACTCACGGGGAGTTCAACATCTATGCCCTGCTGCAGTCCCGAGAACGCTTCGGCCCGGGCCCCGTGGACGGCGTGATCCGGCAGCTTCGCTTCGGGAGAAGGCACTCGGCGAACTGGATGCTGTTGAGGGCCGTCTGTCGCGCTCGACAGGGCCCCTGCTTCTCACCTGCGCGCTCGACTCTGGAGGCGCGGGCAGCGCTGTTGCGTTACGGGAGAGGGGGCTTTATCGCAGATCGGCCAGGTGTCAGATCATTCGCTTACCATGCTTTCTGCGGCGCGCTGCTTGCCGATCTGTGGGGGCAACGCCGCCTGCGCTGGGCGGGGCGGGCGGCAGTGCGAGCGGCGAGCTCGATGGCGCGATTCATCCTGCCGAACGGGGACGGCCTCTATCTTGGACGCGGTCAGCACCAGATCTTCGGCTACGGCGCACTCCTGTATCTGCTGGAAGCGGCGGTGGAGCTAACCGGGGAGGAGCGATTTGCGGAGCTAGCCGATCGGGTGTTTCGCCGGCTGGTGATGTTTCAGAGGGGGGACGGCTCGTTTCCCCTGGTGGTGCGCGAAGGCGAGCCGGCGGAGCCGTGGGCCCCGGGCCCCTCTCTTCCGGGCTGGTATAGCTACAACCGGCTTGCCGACTATCTGCCTTTTCTGGGATGCTTCCTTCTGAAGGCCGCGCAGCCCGACGTGATGCGGCTGGGAGCGTCGAAGCCGGGGAGATCGGAAGCTTGGCTGCGTCGCTGGGAGAAGGCGGCCTATACCGCAGTGCTGGCGGAACCCGGCGGCGCTGCGACCAATGATCTCGCATTCCCCTATGTCTGCTTCCGGGGCGAGTCGTTGTTCCCATGCTACGGGTCGGAGGGAGAACGAGTCGCGCCGGAGAGCATGCCGCTTCCCTACGGAGTGCTCGCAAGCGGGGAGAGCTACGGATTCCGGGACCGGCTGCGATATCGTCTCACCGATGCTGGACTGGCAGGGACTTCCGACCTAGTGTGTCACGTGCGGAGTTTTGAGTTCCGAGATGAAGGCTTCGTGTGCCGGGACGAGATCAGGTTCCGCCGGCGCTGCACGTTCTCGAGTTTCGTCCCTGCGAACTTCCTGTTCCGCACGCTGCGTCAGTCGCAGGAGGGATGGTTCGAGACGTGGCACCGCGGCGCAAGGGCTCGTCTCTGTCTGGAGCCGGAGGGGAGCATTCATGCGAACGCTGGGGTGAGCGCCGCCGGGCCACTGGTCGCACTCAGGCACGTGCGGGGCAGACTCGAGGCGAGGGCAGGAGAGACTGTTCGCACTGAACTGAGGGTGCACTTCGTGTGAGGCGGCAGCAGACGCCGGGAGTCTATCATCTGGTCCTCCGCCTGGCGAAGCCGACCGTTCTGCGCGTGGGCCGGGTCGGGCGCTTCGCTTTCCCGGCCGGCTACTATGTGTACACGGGGAGCGCGATGAACGGACTGGAGCAGCGGCTGGCGCGCCACCGGCGACAGCGGAAGAAGCTGCGCTGGCACATCGACTACTTGCTGCGGCGGGCGGAGCTGATCGAGGTCGTGCCAATCGCGACGAGGCGCAAGATGGAGTGTGCGCGAAACCGCCGCATCCTATCTCTGCCAGGGGCCGAGGTCGTTGCTCCCCGGTTCGGTTCCAGCGACTGTCGGTGCTCTACACATTTGGTCTATTTCCGTTCCCGGCCGGTCTCGGGCTGTCGTCTCGATGATGGGAAGTGACACGGGGAAAGCGTCCTCCGGCGCATTCAGCAATCGCCCGGGGAGGACGGCAAGCTCGCGGGTCGTTGAAGTCGCCCCGGCCAGCCCGTTTCGCTTGGGGGTGCGGCGAGCGAGGCTGTCAGGTCGCCCGGGAGTGAGGCGCTATCTCCTCCGCGTAGTTCGCG
>JAUVSA010000333.1 GCA_030597345.1 Bacillota bacterium | reverse complement strand
GCATTCGGGCCTGCCGCGCTGGCGGCGATGGAGGCGGCGGAGCAGACGGGCTTGATCGAGCAGATGGCGGAGCGCCTGGCGCAGTACTTCGACCGGGCGTTCGCGCTGGAGCAGACGTATCGGTGGCAGACGTTCTATCCGAAGTTGCTGCTGATCGCGCTGGTCATCATCCCCACGGTGCCGACGCTGGTGCTGAGGAGCTTCGGGGAGTGGCTGTCGTTGGTGCTGAGCTGGGCGCTGCCCGTGCTGGTGGGCATCGCGGTGGTGTGGTACGGGTTCCGGCTGCTGTTTCGGCTCTCGCCGGTGCGGCGCGCGTTCGACACGTTCAAGCTGATGATCCCGTGGTTTGGGAGCCTGGCCCGCCGGATGGCTACCGCGCGGTGGGCGCGGGCGCTCTCGATGCTGATGGCTGCGGGAGTGCCGGTGCACCGGGCGCTGGTGGCGGCCGCGGCGGCCTCGGGGAACACGGCGATGGAGGTGGCGCTGGTGCGGGAGGCGACGGGGGTGCTGCACGGCAGTTCGATAACTGAGGTGGTGGCGCGGAGCCGACAGATGCCGGACATGGCACTGGACATGCTGGCGACGGCGGAGCAGTCGGGGTCGGTGGAGGGGGCGCTCGAAAAGGTGGCGGAGTACTACGAATCCGAGACCGATGTCGGCGGCAAGCAGAGCGCGATCGTAATCGGCATGGTGTTCTACCTGATCGTGGCTGCTATCATCGCGGTAATAGTCATCTCTTTCTGGACGTCTTACGGCGATCAGTTCATGCAGTACATGGAGTGATGTGGATGGCAGCAGCGCCCGAGGTGGTGGCGACGGCGGCGGAGGTTAGGAAGCGGGTGGGAGGGGCGCGCGGGGCAGGCAAGTCCATCGGGCTGGCGCCGACGATGGGCGCATTCCACGAAGGGCACCTCGCCCTGATACGGCGGGCGCGGGCGGAGTGCGGCTATGTAGTGGTGACGATATTCGTGAATCCAACGCCGTTTCCGCCGGGGGAGGATTTCGAGCGGTATCCGCGGGACCTCGAAGGGGATGTCGAGAAGGCGGGACAGGAGGGCGTGGATCTGATCTTCGCGCCGCCTGCGGGCGAGGTCTACCCGACGGGGGACTGCACGTTCGTAGAGGTGACCGGGCCGCTGGTGGAGTGTCTGTGTGGTCCACACCGGCCGGGGCACTTTCGCGGGGTGACGACGGTGTGCGCGCGGCTGTTCAACATCGCGGGTGCGGATAGGGCCTACTTCGGGGAGAAGGACTACCAGCAACTCTTGGTGATCGAGCAGATGGTGCGGGATCTGCGCCTGCCGCTGGAGATCGTGCCGGAGCCGACGGTGCGGGAGCAGGATGGGCTAGCGATGAGCTCGCGGAACAGATACCTTGCGCCGGAAGAGAGGGAGGCGGCCACGGTGCTGTATCGTGCGCTCTCAGAGGCGGGGGAAACGGTGAAGTCGGGAGAGCGGGCGCCAGCGGCGCTGTTGGCAGGGGTGCGGGAGGCGATCGAGGCAGAGCCGCTGGTGCGCTTGCAGTACGTGGAGCTGCGGGATGCGGAGACGCTGGCGGGTGTGAGGCGTGTTGAGGGGCGCTCCGTGCTGGCGGTGGCGGCGTTTGTGGGGAAGGCGCGGTTGATTGATAATGTGGTGCTTGAACCGGAGGCCTGACCGCGGCGCTGCGCCGTTGCGGTTGACGCGGGTAAGGACGCTCAGTAAGATAGTAGCGCGCTAGGAAGTGGGGGGAACGGAGGAGATATGGGGCTGCACTACGGGGTTGTTCTCGAAGACGGGCAGGACGGTTGGATAATCGCACGCGTGCCTTCTCTGCCGGGGGTGGTGACCCAGGGGAGAACGCGAGAAGATGCCCTGGCGAACGCGCGGGAGGCAATCGAGCTAACCATCGAAGATATGCGCGCGCGGGGGGAGGAGGTCCCGCCGGCGGAGCCCTCCCAGCAGCAGACCAGAGACCTGCCGGTGTAGGGCGGGCATGCCCATGCCCGCCTGGATCAGAGGAGAAGGGGGATTCCGCAACGGAAGCACCTGCGCAGACTGGATCGGATCTTCGAGAGATACGAACCGCCGCTCTTCTACGTCACGTGCTGCGTGCGGGACCGTGCTCCACT
>JAUVSA010000088.1 GCA_030597345.1 Bacillota bacterium | reverse complement strand
CGTCTTGGCATGCACCTCCGGCGCGACCGCGTCGTTCATGTAGGTGTGCCGCTGGACTGTGCTCAGCTTCCGCCAAGCGCCCAGGCGCGTTAGCGCGGGAGGCCCGATGGCGGGCGATCCAGTTCCGAGGCGTCGAGGCCTGCCGGCGGCGACTGCGCGAGCTGGACTCCGATAGGTTGCGCTAGTAGCGGGCCACGACAGCTTGACCCTCGTCTCTGGCTGTGGGTATAATCGAGGTGGGAGAGCGGGGATAGCTCAGCTGGTAGAGCGTCAGCCTTCCAAGCTGAATGTCGCGGGTTCGAGACCCGTTCCCCGCTCCACCTGAGAGCCGGAAGATGCGATGCGCGCTCCAGGTGCGCGCCGCGAACCGCGGTGTGCACCTGGAGCAGAGCAATCACGCCGAGGAGGCAACCGTAGATGAGTTCCACAGAGAAGAAGATTGCGGCGGTGCTGGTGGTAGCACTGGTCGCCCTGGTCGTCGTGTACTTCACGATCGGGTCTGGCAGCGAGGGGAGAGCGGGCCCAGCGATGCCCTCCGGGGGGATGGGCGGCACTGGCGCCGGATTCCCCGAGGTTGAGGCGATGGGTCCGGAAGATGCGAAGGTGAAGATTGTGGCACTGGTGCCGATAGTGAATCCGTGTCACGCGGCGACGGTGGCGGCGCTGAAGAAAGTGTATGAGGATAACCCGGAGGACATTCATCTGACGCTGATCGACTTCTTCGGTCCGGATTCTGGCGAATGGAAGCAGAATCTCGGCGTGTCCTGCGCGACGGTGGAGATCAACGGGCAGCGCACATTCGATTTGAAGGGCCGGACTGTCACGTTTCAGAAGCAGGAGGGGATGACGTATCAGCCGACAGACCTTCACACGGTGATCGAGGGAGAGCTAGCGAAGGCGGGGTAGGTTGGGGCAGGCCGTCCGCTGATCGCTAACATGGTAACATAGGCTTGTGTAGGGTTGCGCGCCCGTAGGTTCATCGGGCGCCAACCTGAGTTTGTGTGGATTTGTGCGCCCGTAGCTCAGGGGACAGAGCGGCTGCCTTCTAAGCAGCGGGTCGGAGGTTCGAATCCTCCCGGGCGTGCCATTTAGTCGTAGGGCAGGACGCGTTCCTGCCCCGGCGGCAGGGCGCGGTGAGCGTAGCTCAGCGGTAGAGCTCCGGACTGTGGCTCCGGTGGTCGCGGGTTCAAATCCCGTCGCTCACCCCATTTCTTTGGCCGGCTCGCTGGTTCACTCCATCCCCACCGGCTCGTCGGGCAGGTTCATGGCGGCGATGAGGCTGGTGGGGTGAGTGACCGTCGAGATGGTCTTCTTGGGCTGCTCCTCGCTCGGGCGGAACTTGGTGACGCGCTCGAAGGGTGGGGTGAGGGGGATGATGCCGAAGTCCGATGCGCTTGCACGCTGCACTGCGCGCACCGCGCCGGCGCGGATGCGCTCGCGGGCGCGGATTGGATGGATGTGAATTGCGGGGTCGATGAAGCGCGTGTACTCCTCGACGTTCAGGTCCTCGCCTGTTCCCGATCTGATGCCGCGCTTCACGGCGACGGTCTCGATCCCTGGAACGAGCGCCTCCGCCTCCTTCGCGAATGCCTCGTCACCTGACCCGAAGATGGTGCGCACGCCGAGCTCGCTCGCGCACATGGCGAGCTGGCCGAACTCGCCGATGGAGAGGCCGTTGATCGCGAGATCAATGTGGTGCAGGGACTGGGTGTGGCAGAGGTGGCCGTACTCGGTGCCGGCCTTGGCGTGCTGTCCGACGAAGGCGAGCCCGTCGAAGGAGTTGTCGAGGCAGAGGGGCCACGGGCCGTCGCCCCACCCGCGGAGGAAGTCGGCGCGGGAATCGAGGAGCGTGACATCGATCGCGCCGGGGCCGTGGCCGTCGCAGACGATGATCTCGGTCGCCCCGCCCTCGAAGAAGCCGTCAATGGCGGCGTTGACCTCGTGTGTGAGCAGCTCCCTGGCGGTATGGTAGTGGATGTTCCCGGGGCTGGTCCACTCCTCAAAGTCGAGCACCCCCGCGACGCCTTCCAGATCGGTCATGAGGTAGAGTTTCATTCTCGCTCCTTCGCTTTGGGGTGAAGCTGAAGCCTTCAGTCCAGGCTTGCCTCGACCGCGCGCAGATACTGAACGCCCTCCTTGAGCTTCTCCTCCGGCGGCACGGACCGGAAATCCTCGATGCTGATGAAGTGTTGGTAGTCCATGGCCTTGAGCTTCTTCAGCAGCCGCGGGTAGCTGTACAGCCCCTCCCCCATCGGCACTCCCGGCCACTCCCACTCCACCGTCCCCACTTCGTCCCTCCCCTTCTCCACCGGCCGGTGGCCGCCCACGTGGAGGTGTCCCACGTAAGGCCCCAGCAGCTCCAGCCCGATCTCCGTCGTCTCATACCCGTCCGACACCATGTTCTGCGGATCGTAGATCACGCACACCCGTTCCGGCCCCCAGTGCGACACGATCCGGTGCGCTAGCGATGCGCTCGGATGAATCGTCCCTCCATGAATCTCCAACGCCGCCTTCACTCCGCATGGAGCCATCACGTCGACCGCCGTCCCGTAGGCCTCCACCGCCTCCTCGTACAGGACGTTGTAGTCAACCGATCCGTCGTAGCCGCGGGGGCAGCCAACCCGCACGAACGGCGTGCCGCAAGCGGCCGCGCCCTCTGCCAGCAGCTTCACCTGCTCCAGATCGGTCGCGGGGGCATTGCTGGCGATGCCGGCGATGGCGAGGCCGTGGTCAGCGGCGACTTGCTTCATCCTCGCCGCGTTCTCGAGGAAGTTCTCGGGAGTGAGGTCGTTCTTGTGCTCGCCCCACTCGCTGTAGCCCTTGCCCCGCCCTGAATCCGGCACCCGTCTCACCCGCCACTCGATACCATCGAAGCCGAGCCGCTGGAGCAGGGCCGCCTGCTCCTCTAAAGTCAGCTCGGGCAGCATGACACTGGTCGCGCTGTAACGCATTCCGGCCTCCTTCCGTGGGTGCACCGCGGCCGTCTACGACCAGACACGCCTATTATCCTCCCCGAGAGGCAGGCGCGTATTACGAAATGCAGAATTGTAGCATCAGTCATCAGGTGGGCGCGCGGACAGCAGCGGCATGCACATACCAGAAGGATACCTAGGACCTCACACCTACGGCGCGGCCTGGGCGGCGATGCTTCCGGTCTGGGTGGTCGCCGGCCGCAGGCTGCGGCGGGGCCTGAGCGCGCGGCTGGTGCCGCTGCTCGCCATCGGGGCGGCCTTCAGCTTCGTGATCATGATGTTCAATGTGCCGATCCCCGGAGGCTCGACCGGGCACGCCACGGGAGCGCCGCTCATCGCCATCCTGCTCGGGCCGTGGGCGGCGGTGCTGGCGGTGTCGGTGGTGCTGGCGGTGCAGGCTTTCGTGTTCGGGGATGGAGGCATAACCGCGCTCGCTGCGAACTGCTTCAACATGGCATTCGTCATGCCGTTCGTCAGCTACGGCGTCTATCGGCTCGTGGCGATCGGCGCGGCCGCGCGGTCGGTCAGACGGACTGTCGCCGCCGCGCTGGCCGGTTACGTGGGCATCAACGCAGCCGCCCTCACCACCGCGGTCATGTTCGGCCTTCAGCCGATCATCGCCAGCGGGCCGGACGGCCGCCCTCTCTCCTGTCCCTTTGGGCTCAACATCGCCGTTCCGGTGATGGCGGCGGAGCATCTGCTGATCTTCGGACTGGTGGAGGCCGCGGTGACGGCAGGGGCGGTGGCATATCTCGCTCGCACGGAGCCGGAGCTGGTGGCGCCCGCGACTGTGAAGGGACACGGAACGCCATGAAGACTCGGCGTCTCTGGATCATCGTGGTCATTCTCGCGCTGCTGACGCCGGTGGGGATCTGGCTGCCCGAGCGCCTACGAGCAGGGGACGCATGGGGCGAATGGGGCCCGGAGGACCTGGCCGAGGAGGTAGGCTTCCTGCCGCGGGGTCTGGCGCGGCTGGCCGGCTTCTGGCGGGCGCCCGCGCCCGACTACGCGCCTGCGGGGTGGGAGGAGAAGCCGCTGGCGGTGCAGGGCGCCGCCTACATCGGCTCGGCCCTCAGTGGGCTGCTGGCGTGTGCGGGGGGTATCTGGCTGCTGGGACGCTGGCTCGCGGCAAAGGAAGAGGCGCGTGCTCCCTAGCTGGATCGCGGAGTCGGCCGCGCCGCGGCCGGCGCCGGTGCGACGGCGGGTTCCCTTCCTGGAGCGGACCCTGCGGCACAGCGCGGAGGTGGTGCAGCACGTGGTGTTCGCCGAGCGCGCGGCCCGCCGTCCCGGGTTTCTGCAATCTCTGGACGCGCGCGTCAAGCTCCTGTCCATCCTGGCGCTGTTGGTCGCTGCCACCTTCCTCCACCATCTGCCGTCGCTCTGGCTGCTTGGGGCATTTGCCGTGTCGGCCATCGCGCTCTCTCGCATCGAGCTCGGGCTGCTGTTCAACCGAGTGTGGTGGATGCTGCCCGCGGTGTTCGTGATAGTAGCGCTCCCGGCCGCGCTCAACTTCGTCACCCCCGGGGAGACAATCGTCACGCTGTTTCGAACCGAGGAAGGCATTCGCGTCGGCCCCGTCGCCCTCCCCAGGGAAGTCACCATCACACGGCAGGGCGCGGCCGCCGCCGCCCTGGTCATCACGCGGGTGTGGGTAGGGGTGCTCCTCACGGTTGCACTCACGCTCACCACTCGGTGGCAAGCTCTGGTGAAGGCCTGCCATACGAGCATGACGGCGCCGTTTGTGCTTATCCTGTCGATGACGTATCGCTATATCTTCCTTCTTCTGCGCGTGGTGGATGACATGCACCTCGCCAAGCGGGCCCGCACCATCTCGCCCGGGTCGCTGGCGGCCGAACATCGCTGGATCGGGGGCCGGGTCGCTTATCTGTTTTCCCGCTCCCGGCAGCTCACCGACCGGGTGTACGCGGCGATGCTCGCGCGCGGCTATCGCGGGGAGGCGAGGGCGCTGGTCGAATCTCGCTTCGGAGCGCGGGAGGCGCTGTGGACTGTCGCCTGCGGGGCCGCCATTGTGGGAGTGCTCGCGGTCGATCGCGTGCTGTTGGGAGACCTTCTGTGGTGAGGCCTGTATTCCGCGCCGAGTCCGTCTTCTATCGGTATCCGGACGGCCGCCTCGGCCTGGCGGAGGCATCCCTCACCGTGGCGCCGGGCGAGAGTGTTGTGCTCCTCGGGGCCCACGCGAGCGGCAAGTCCACGCTGCTGCACCTGCTTGCGGGGCTCATGTTCCCGAGCGAGGGATCGGTGGAGGCGTTCGGCACGGTGCTGACGGAGAGCGCGCTGCGCGACGGCGAATTCGCCCGCGCATTTCGGCAGCGGGTTGGCGTCCTGTTTCAGGACACGGACGCGATGCTCTTCAATGCCACGGTGTACGATGAGATCGCGTTCGGGCCACTCCAGTTGGACCTGTCAGAACTCGACGTTCGGCGGCGCGTAGACGAGATGCTCAAACTGCTGGAGTTGCGAGCAGTGGCCCAGCAGTCGCCGCACGCTCTGAGCGGGGGAGAGAAGAAGAAGGTGGCCCTTGCTGTGCTGCTCGCGGTCTCGCCCGAGGTGCTTCTCCTGGACGAGCCGACCGCGGCGCTGGACCCGCGCCTGCAGCGCTGGTTCGTCGAGCTGGCGGAGGAGCTGCGCGGGATGGGGAAGACATTGGTGACGTCCACCCACGACTTGCACGTCGCGGAGGAGATCGCGGACCGCGTCGTGGTCCTGGGAGAAGATCACCGGATTGCCGCCGAGGGGCCGCCGCTGGCGATTCTCCGCGACCTCGAACTGCTGCTCAGCGTGAACCTCGTCCACGAGCACGCACACATTCACGACGGCGTGCTCCACATCCACCCCCACAGCCATCTCCACGTGCACGAACACGATCACCACTGACCAGGACAGCATTTCGACTCGGACGGGCTTCGGCTCGCCGCCCGCGGGTGCTGTGGTCCCACATGGCCGGAGGGGGAAATCGCCGCGGTCGCGCAGAACCCTGATGGGGGCCCGGCGGCGCGGGGGACGCACGAGGGCAGGCGCGCCGCGCGGCCCACACGGTTGGCGGGAGGATTGTCGATGCGGATAATCTGGGTGTTATTGTTGTGTGCGGCGATGATCGCCGGGATGGCGACCGGCTGCGGCCGGAAGCAGACCGTTCAGACGCCTGGCGGCGAGGTGACGGTCAGGGAACGGGCCGGCAAGACGGAGGTCACTTTCGAGGGCGAAGAAGGGGAGGGGAAGCTCGAATTCAAGGGCGGCGAGATGAGCGGGACCCTCACGACCGAGGAGGGCACGGTCGCCTTCGGCACCGAAGCGAAGATCACAGAGGAGGAGCTTGGGCTGCCGTTCTACCCCGGCGCTACGACGGGGCAGACGATCGCGTCGAGCGCGACTGGCGAGGAAGGGCCGAGCTTCACCCAGGCATACTTCACGACCCCGGACTCTGTGGACAAAGTGAAGGCCTTCTACGAAGACAAGGCGGCCGGGGTGAGGACTGCGATGGACATGTCGAGCGATGGGAGCCGGATGGTGCAGATGGTGCTGGAGGGGGAGGACGTCCAGAGGGTCATCATGATCAGCCGCCAGAAGCCGGAAGACGAGACCCACATCATCCTGAGCCGGCAGGAGGAGCAGGAGGAGGAAGAGGACTGAGCGAGCAGAGGGGTGGGGCGGCGTGATAGTCTGAAAGGTTTGGTGATCGTGCTAGATGGGGAGCTAGCGGTGCCCTGTACCCGCAATCCGCTATAGCGGGGTCGAATTCCCGCCCGAGGGCGCGTCGTTCGGGGCCTGGGGAGCGTAAGCGGTGTTGACGGCCGGGCCCTGCGCAGCGGGTGAACTGCCAATCCCGTCAGGTCCGGAAGGAAGCAGCGGTAAGCAGCCGATCCCGCGTGCCGCAGACCGTCCGACCCGAGCTGGCTGCGCTCATTCCGCCTGGGTGATGTGTTCGACGGCGGGTGCACGATCACCTAATGTCTTGGGCAGGAGACGCTCTCCTGCCCTACGTCAATGCGCGGCCGGGCCGAGAGGCCCGGCCGGCGTGCTGCGAGGACGAACATGCAAGTGAAGATCGAGAACCCCCTCTGCCGCGTGCCGGTGAGCATGATCCTCGACGACTCGTGTCCCCTCGTCAATCTCAGCCACTTCTGGATCAAACTGCGAGAGAAGCGCTCTACCGCCGACATGCCCGTCGAGATCCCGGAGAGCTTCGCGCGCAAGTTCGGCGAATGGTGCGCGGAGCAGGGAGTGAAGGGCAAGTTCAGCTTCGTTCCCATGCCGGGCGGCCTCGGGACCATTGACCTCGGGCTTCCGGGCTTCTCGAAGGCCCACCTGGACGAGTGGATCGACGCGGCGAAGGAGACCATCTGGCCGAACTTCGACTTCACCCCGGAGATGATCACCCACTGCCAGGTGGTGGACCTTTCCGACTGGACCATGACCGATGAGTGGGAGCAGAGCGAATGGGCCGAGCGGCCGATCCCGGCCGAGGTCCTCGGCCCCTACATCGCCGCCGCGCTTCGGATCCTCCACAACATCGACATCCCTGCAGAGGGTGTGACCAGCCCTGGCGCCTTCGGCAGCGCCGACCTCAACGCCTACGGTGAGGCCGCTCTGCAGGCGCAGAAGGAGGTCAACGGCAACCCGACGCCGTTCTTCTTCTGCGAAGTGGAGGAGAAGGCGCTGGCCTACCCCAAGCTCTACTCGCTCGACAAAGAGAAGGGCGAGTGCTGTGTCGGGATCGTCGCCGGCACCGGTGATTGGTTTGCGGGCTGGGAGGGAAACAACCGCGGCGCCATCCACTCGCCCGACATGTGCATCACGGAGGATCTGCAGGGAGGGCGCATGCCGGAGCTGATCGCGGCAGGGTGCCCGGCGGTGATGGTCTCGCACTGGCCGGGGTTCTATTTCCAGGGAGAAGAGATCGGCTTCAACATCTTCAAGACCGTCGTCGGGCGCCTCAACCAGCTCCCGAACATCATCTGGATGAAGACGAGCGAGATCGCCCGCTACTGGATGGCAAGGGAGATGGCGAAGATCGAGGCGGCCGAGGACGGCTGCCGGATTTGGTCGCCGATCCCATGCCCCAGCTTCACCCTTCGGCTCTCGCGCGCGAGGCAGGCCGATTGGCGGGTGAACGGCAAGCCGCTGCGCGAAGTCAGCGATCCCCTCTCCCTCCAGCCCGGCAGGTGGGCAAGGCACGGGGAGGATATTGTGCTGGCCTTCGATCTGCGGTCCGGCAAGACCACCGTCTCGGCCTAAGCTGTGGGCGCCCCGTCCCCGGGGCGGTTGCCG
>JAUVSA010000112.1 GCA_030597345.1 Bacillota bacterium | reverse complement strand
TTGCCGCCCCCTCCTCCGCCCCCAGCGCCCCCGGCAGCAGCCGCACCACCGCGTCGATCACCACCATCCCCGGAAGCTCGCCCCCCGTCAAAACGTAATCACCTATCGAGAGTGCCCGCGTCGCCAGGTGCTCCCGCACCCGCTCGTCCACCCCTTCGTAGTGCCCGCACAGCAAGATCAAGTGGTCCTTCTCTGCCAGCTCCCGCGCCGTCTGCTGCCCGAACCGCTCCCCCTGCGGGCAAAGCAGCACCACCTCCTCCCGACATCCCGCCTCCGCCGGACACCGAATAGCCTCCACCCCCCTGAAGAACGGCTCCGGCTTCATCACCATCCCCGGTCCGCCCCCGAACGAATAGTCATCCGTAGTGCGATGCCGATCCTCGGTGAACTCCCGCAGGTCGTGCACCCCGATCGTGACGATCCCTGCCTCCTGCGCCCGCTTGAGGATGCTCGCGCCGATTACCGGCTCGAAGACCTCCGGGAACGTAGTCAGGACGTCTACCTTCATCACTCACGCTCGTCGCTTGCGCCGTCGTCCTCCGGCGGCAGCGCCACCACCATGCGGCCGCCCTCCACGTCCATCTCCCGCACCACCTCCCGTACCGCCGGTATCATCGCCGACTCGGTCACGTACACATCGTTGCCGGGGGAGCGAACCACCTCCGTGACCTCGCCCAAGTCCCGGCCCTCCACGGTGAACACCCGCAGCCCGATGATCTGATGCACCCAGTACCTCCCCTCGGGCAGCGGCGCCGCCATGCTCGGTTTCACCTTGACCAGAGATTGCCGCAGTTCCTCTGCCGCATTCCGGTCCTGATAACCCTCCAGACTGAGCAGGATTCCCTTCGCCGTGCTCCGCACTCCGACCACCCGCACCACGCGTTCCTCTCCCTGTGGCAGTTCGAGACAGACCTCCTCCAGCGTCTCGAATCGCTCCGGGAAATCCGTCTCCGCCCGCACCCTCACCTCCCCCTTCGTGCCAAAAGGAGCCGCCACCCGGCCTATCACCAGGCTCCACGGCTCCTCCTTTTCCGACATCTGACTTAGGCCGCGCGTACTTCGACGACGACGCCGTCCTTGACCACAACCTGCGACCCGCTCAGCTTCTTGAGCAGATCATCCCCCTCCGTCAGCTCTACCACCCCCTCCAGCGTGCCCCGCGAGTATTCACTCCCGAGCTCCAGCTTCTCGGTCTCCTCGATCTGGCGCTGTATGTCTTGCCTCACCGCCTCGTGCCGCCGCACCTCCGCCTCAATCTGCCGACGTGCATTCATCGCCTGGGTCAGGTCGGTCCGCTGGAGATCGGCCAGCACCCGCCGGCTCTGCAGCTCTATTTGCTCCACCCGCCGCTGCGCTTCATCGGCCGCCGACTGCAGCTCTGCCTTCAACTCATCCCTGAATGCTTCCGTCACGACCACCTGCACGCCAATCGAGCGCTTTACAGTAACACTACCCATCCATCGCCTCCGGCTCGGGCTCGCCCACCTTGTTGATGTCCACCCAGATGCTCTTCCGCTCCTTCGCCCCGGCCGCTCTCACCAGCGTCCGGAGTGCATTCGCAGTGCGGCCTCCCTTCCCGATCACCTTCCCCATATCATCCGGCGCAACTCGCACCTCAAAGATGACACTTCGCTCCCCTTCGACCTTGTTCACGGCGACCTGCTCCGGATCGTCCACCAGTGCCTTGATGATCATCGTCACGAGCTCGTGCACCGTTCTAGTTCCTCCGTTCCTTGGTCGGTTCGGTTTGTCCGAGAAAGGTATCTCAGTGGCGCCAGGGCGGTTACACCTTCCGAAGCGGTTCTCATCACAATTGCACCAGCGCGAGCACCGCTCTCGCTTCTACTTGTCAGCCTTAGCGGCCTCCTCTGTCCCCCCCGCGGTTTCTCTTGGCGAAATGTTCTGCTCCTCTGCCGCCGGCCCCTCTTCCGAGCCAGCGGCAGCATCCTGCTCCGCGCTCTCCGGGGCAGCTGCCTCCTCCTGGTCCGAGGCCTCCGGGGTAGCTGCTGCTTTCTCCTGGTCCGAGACATCCGGGGCAGCAACTGCTTTCTCCTGGTCCGAAGCATCCGGGGTAGTAGTTGCTTCCTCCTGATCCGCGCTGTCCGCGGCTTTGGGCTCCTCGACCGGCGCAGCCTCACTTGCCGGCGGAGCCACAACTGGCGGGGCAGCAACTGGCGGGGCAGCAACTGGCGCCGCTCGAACTGGCGCCGGCTCGCCCGTGAACTTCTCCCACACCCCTGTCTTCACCAACAGCGACTTGGCGGTATCAGTCGGCTGCGCCCCGTGCTGCAGCCACCACAGCGCTCGCTCCTCGTTCACGCTCACCCCCGGCGGATCGAGCCGGGGATTGTAGTGCCCAAGAGTCTCGATGAACCGTCCGTCTCTCGGCCCTAATGCTTCTGCCGCCACCAGCCGGTACTGCGGCTGCTTCTTCTTCCCGATTCGACGCAAACGAAGTCTAACTGCCACCTGCTCCTCCTATAGCCGTAGTCGGGGTAGTCCCATCCCCTTCGGCGTCCGTCCCTGTTCTTCTGCTTCCGCAAACTGCTCCAGCATCGCGCGCATCTGCCGGAACTGCTTCAGCACCAGGTTCACGTCCTGCCGCGATGTCCCGCTGCCTCCCGCAATGCGCTTCCGTCTGCTTCCATCGATGATATCAGGCCGCTCCCGTTCTCCGGGCGTCATCGACTGCATGATCGCCGTCATCCGCGCCACCCGCTTCGGGTCCACCTCCAGCGGCCCCTGCCGACGCAGCGCCTGCAGCCCTGGTATCAAACCCATCAAGTGCTCCAGCGACCCCATCTTCCCAAGCCGCTGCAGCTCTCTCAGGAAGTCGTTCAGGTCGAAACGCTTCTCCCGGAGCCGCCGCTCGAGCTCCTTCGCCTCGTTGTCGTCCAGCGCGGCCTCGGCCTGCTCGACCAACGTCGCAACATCCCCCATCCCCAAAATGCGCGAGGCCATCCGATCCGGATGGAACACCTCCAGCGCGTCCAGCTTCTCCCCAACCCCCGCAAACTTGATCGGCCGCCCTGTCACCGCCCGCACCGACAGCGCCGCACCCCCCCGGGCATCCCCGTCGAGCTTCGTCAGAACCACCCCGGTCACCCCCACCGCACGGTCGAACTCGCCCGCCACGTTGACCGCGTCCTGCCCGGTCATCGCATCCAACACGCGCAGCACCTCTCGCGGCGAAACCGCCTCCTTCATCGCCGCCAGCTCCGCCATCAACTCCTCGTCCACATGAGTGCGGCCCGCGGTGTCGATGATCGCCGGCCCCAGCCCCTCTTCCCGTGCCTTCGCCGCGGCCCCCAGCGCCACGGCTAGGGCCTCCTCCCCCTCTCCCTCGAACACGGGCACCCCCACCTGTTCGCCCACCACCCGAAGCTGCTCCACCGCGGCCGCCCGCTTCAGGTCCGTGGCCGCCAGCAGGGGCCGCATCCCTTTTGCCTTCAGATGCCGCGCGAGCTTGGCCGCCGTCGTGGTCTTGCCGCCCCCTTGCAGCCCCACCATCAGCACCACCGGAGCCTCCCCCTCCAGATCGAGCTCGCTGGCCGTGCTGCCCAACAGGGAAGTCAGCTCCTCGTGGACGATCTTCACCACCTGCTGGCCGGGAGTCAGGCTATCCATAACCTCCTGGCCGATGGCCTTCTCGCTTACCCGGTTGACAAAGTCCCTGACGACGCGGAAGTTGACGTCCGCCTCCAGCAGGGCCAGCCGTATCTCGCGACAAGCGGCGGCCACCTCTTGCTCGGACAGCCGCCCCTTAGCGCGCAGACCGCGTAATATACCTTGCAGCTTGCCGGATAAACCGTCGAACATGCCGCGGCGGACCTTCCGTTGCGCACGCGTGTCGCCCCAGCAACTCACCGCCCTCAGCAGCGGTCCTCCCGCCGGCGCGCGTTGAGCCGAGAGTATAGCAGTCGACTACCTGTACTGTCAAACTTCTTCGCCTTGCTCAGCCTGCTCCACTCGAGCCACCGCCCGCCTCAGCAGCCGCTTCTGATTGGCGTGGCTCAGCAGAGACAGCGCCTGCTTCTGTGTGAACCAACCACAGTCCACTGCGTTTTCCGCCGGGTTGGCCCGCGCCGTGGCGTCTGGCGCCGCCTCGAACAGAAACCACTCCACCCGCTTCCGATACTGCCTCCCCTCTCGCTCGAACTCGTGCTCCGTCCCCCCCAACTCATCCCGCAGCGTGAGCTCCTTCAGCCCAATCTCCTCCGCCACTTCCCGCCGCGCGGCATCCACCGACTCTTCGCCCTCCTCCACTCCGCCCTTGGGAAAAACCCACGTCCCATACGCCGACCGCATCACCGCCACCCGCAATTCCCCCCCTTTGACCCTCACCACCACTCCCCCGGCCGACAGCAGCCTCACGACCTCGTCGCCTGACCCCTCCGCTTCTTCCTCGCGGCCGCTCATTGTGGCGGCCCCCACTCGGCCGGTCGTCTTTCCTCCCACGGCGCGGGCTCCGGAATGCCGAACGCGTCCCGCTTCGCCGCCAGATAGTACCGGTAGTTCTCAAAGGTCACATCCGGTGGCACCCGATGATCCACGTGGGGAATCCATCCCCCCTCTTTCACATAGGGCTCGATCCGGTCGATCTCCTTTCGGATCGCCTCCTTCCCTTCGATCAGCGCCCGCTTGTTGACGCCCCCCAGGAGCAGTATGTCCTTGCCATACCGATCCCGCAGCGCGACGGGATCGGTCCCCGCCGCCACCTCCACCGGAAACATGCAGTTCACACCCGCCTCCAGCCACAGCGGCACCAGCTGGTTGATGTTGCCGTCACAGTCGGTGAAGATGACGTCACATCCATGCTTCCTCAGCACCTCAGTTATGCGCCGGTAGCGCGGCGCCATCAGCTTCTCGAACGTAGCCGGCGAGATCATCGGCCCCGCGTTGAAGCACATGTCCTCCCACCCCGCCCCGAAGTCGATCTCGACCTGCGGCGCCACCCACTCGATCGCCCGCAGCACCACCTGGGTGATCTGCTCCATTATCTCCTCGACCAGTCCCGGATCGTCGTACACCATCATCGCCGCCCGCTCGAAACCCATCCAGTCCCGCATCCACCCGTACAAGCTCCCGATCCCGATCCCCAGTGGATAATCGCGCTCCCTCCATTCCCCCTTCATCCGCTCCCACTCCGCCTCCGCCGGCCGCCGCCTGGGATCGTCGGGATCGAGCCGCGGCTTGAACTCCCGCTCCCATTCCTCTCGCCCCTTCAGCAGAAAGTCGATGAAGTGCGGAATCGAATCCTGGCCCGACTTGTGGATCTCACAGGTCGCCCCATGCTCGTCCCGGATCAACGTACGATCCCCCCGCTCCTCCAGCACTCTGCGCTCAAACCCCGGCAGCAGGCCCTGATGAACCGGGACCCCACCGCGACCTACGAAGCCGAAGTACAGGTCGCCCTTCGGCAGGGTGTCGATCTCCTTGGGCAATCCCTGCTCGTGCCAGACGGTCAGCGTGTTCTCCCACCACCCGAACTCCTCGTCCGGCACGTGATCCACCGGCTCGAAGTGCATCACCCGCACCCAGCGTTCCCTATGCGTCATCGAGGCACTCCCTTCACCCCTTCGCTATCATCTCCGGCAGCGCCCGGAGGTCCTCTATGCGCGGACACTCCGCCTCCTCGTGGCGGCCGTCCCGGTCCACCAGCACGCCCCGTATCCCTGCCGCCTGCGCGGCCTTCACGTCATGCTCATAGCTGTCCCCGACATGCCACCCCGTCCTCCCCGCCGCCGACACTGCCTCCGCCGCGATGTTGAACATCGCGCAGCCGACCCTCTTCGTCTCCCCCACGGAGAGGCCGTCGAGCACCAGATCGAAGTGGTGCCGCACGCCGAGCGCCTCCAGGTCCGGCCCGGCCCGCGGCCGGCCCGTGACGATCCCCAGCCGGGCGCCCTTCTCGGACAGTGCTTGCAGCACCTCCTGGACCTCGGGAAAAAGCCTGATGGCATCTGGCTTTTTCAGCAGCTCTGTCACCCGCGCTGCCGCCCGCCCCGGCTCCCTTGTCACCCCCAGCGTCTCCAGTATGCGCCCATTGTAATCGAGCCAGAACTCCTGCTCATCTCCGGCCGCAGAGTGCTTCCTCAAGTAGTCGTCGTAGAAGGTGGAGAACGCTGTGTTGATAGCATCCCACGCCTGCTGCTCGCTCACCTCCGCCCCGGCCTCACATGCCGCCTGCGCGAAGACTCTCTCCCACCTCACCGTCCACTCAACCAGCGTGTCGTCCACATCGAAGAACACATAGGTCTGCGAGAGCACTGTCGGCCTCCACAAAAAAGGGGCCCCGCCGAAGCGCGGCCCACCATCGCCACAGTATACCAGGCACCTCCGGCCGGGGTCAAACCGCGGGCGTCCGCGCAGAGTAAATCGCTAGTTCTGTGTTTAATACAGCGCTATGTAGTTCAGCAAGTCGAAGGCGCGGGAGATGAAGACGGCCATCTGGTCGCGGGAGACGGTGATGGTGGGGCCGTAGGTGACGGGGTCGTAGCCGTGGACGATTCCCTCGGCCGAACAGTATTCGACGTACTTGAAAGCCCAATAGTCCGTGGGAACATCGTCGAAGGTGGCCGTGTCGGGTCCGTCGGGGACGTTGTCGTCACCGCCCGCTACGGCGCGGGAGATGAAGACGGCCATGGCATCGCGGCTAACAGTGACCGCCGGGCCGTAGGTGACGGGGTCGAATCCCTGGACGATATCGTTGGCGACACAGTACTCGACGTACTTGTAGGCCCAGTGATCGGTGAGCACATCGTCGAAGGTGGGGTCTTCGGGGCCCGCGGGGACGGTCGGACCGGCGAGGGCGCGGGAGATGAAGACCGCCATCTGGTCCCGGGAGACGGAAAGGTCGGGTCGGTAGCAGCCGTCATCATATCCGGTGACGATGCCGGCATCGACACAGGCCTTGATCTCGTCGAAGGCCCAGTGGCTTTCTGTGACGTCGGAGAAGATGCGCCACTCGCGCCAGCTAGTCGTGC
>JAUVSA010000236.1 GCA_030597345.1 Bacillota bacterium | reverse complement strand
TCGGAGCCGCCATCCTCTCTCCCATCCACTTCCTGGAACCAGCGGCTGGCATCGTGCGCGCCCATCACGAGCGCTGGGACGGGCTGGGCTACCCGCAGGGAACCAGCCGCAACAGAGTCCCTCTGGGAGCCAGACTGCTGGCGCTCGCCAACGCCTACGTGGGAATGACCCACTCCTCCGCCCACCCCCTGCTCAGCCCCGAACGCGCCCTCTCCCGGCTCCGCCAAGCCGCCGGCTCCCGCTTCGACCCCGCCCTGCTACAAGTGCTGGATGCCGTATTGCTGAACTCTGCCGAGATAGAGCCGGCGCCGGCTGGCACTTTGGAGTTCGCTCGCCGCTGATTCCGCGGAGGCCGTCGCCGCGCTACAGGGCCCCATCAGTTGAGCGCAGGCCGGCAGTTGCCCGCAGGTCGCTTGTCCCCGTTCACCGAACATGAGCACCATCTGTCGGCGCGAACGTGCTGAAGACCTGCTTTCCCTGCACCGCGCCCGATCGTGACGAGAGGATTGAGTCATGGCACCTCGCGTGCTGGTGGTGGGCAGCATCAACATGGATCTCATTGTGCGTTGCGCGCGTCTCCCGGCGCGGGGCGAAACGATACACGGAGACGCCCTCCGGACCGCGCCTGGCGGAAAGGGGGCCAATCAGGCCGTGTCTTGCAGCCGCCTGGGAGCCCGAACCCTGATGGTGGGCAGGGTAGGGGATGACGAGTTTGGCGCGAAGCTCCGCGCCGGCCTCGTGGCCGAGGGTGTAAACGTGGACTCCGTGCGGGTGGACCAGGAAGTGCCCAGTGGCACCGCGCTCATCCTCCTCGAGCAAGATGGACAGAACCGCATCATAGTCATGAAGGGTGCCAACGCCGGCATCGGCGAGGAAGAGGTGGCCGTCGCGCAAGAGCTTCTGGCAGGGGTCGACGTTGTGCTAATGCCCCTGGAAGTGCCAGTTGACACTGTGAGGGCCGTGGCCGCCGCGGCTCGCGCTCAAGGCGTCTGCTCTGTTCTGGACGCGGGTCCCGCCACGCCGGAGGCGGTGGCGGCTGGCCTTCCCGCCGCGGTGGACGTCTTCTCTCCCAACCAGATCGAGGCGGAGGCGTTCACTGGCATCCGAGTGCGCGACGCGACGGATGCGCGACAGGCCGCGCGTCGGCTCATCGAAATGGGCGCGCGGGATGTGGTGATCAAGCTTGGCGATCAGGGCGCGTACTGGCTCGGAGAAGGAGGAGAGCGCCACGCGCCGGCATTCTCCGTAGACCCCGTCGACACCACTGCTGCGGGCGATGCTTTCACGGCATCTCTGGCCGTTAGCATTGCCCAGGGAACGGAGATGCCAGAGGCTCTTCACCGGGCCAATGCGGCCGGCGCGCTGGCCTGCCTCAAGCTCGGTGCTCAACCTTCCATGCCCACTGCCGAAGCGGTGGAAGGCTTGCTTCAGGAGCGGACCGGATAACCGCTTCTCCAGGACTCATGCTTCCCGGCGGCGCGAACTCTTTGGGCGCACCTCAGGTGCCGGCGGCGCACGGCGCTTGTGAGCGCTAGCGCGGAAGAGCCGACGCACCCGTCGGACGTCCTCCTGCTCGTATCCGAGCGCGACAATCTCTTGTTCGCGCAGGCGCCGATCGACGATCAAGTGGAGCAGCGCGTCGGCAGTCTCGTAGCTCAACCCGAGTTCCCCCTCGTCCGTCTGCCCCGGCCAGAGATCGGCAGTCGGCGTCTTGTCGATTATGCGTCGGGGCACGCCGAGCGCCGCCGCCAGTGCCCGGACTTGCGTCTTGTACAGCCCCCCGAGCGGGGCCAGATCGCACGCCATGTCCCCCCAGAGCGTCGTGTATCCCAGCAGTCGTTCGGTGCGATTGCCCGTCCCCAACACCAGCCCGCCCTTCGCTTTGGCTTGATCGTAGAGGATGCTCATTCGCTCCCGCGCCATCTTATTGCCCAGGCGGAGCGTCGTAGATTCTTCCGTCGCTTCGAGGTAGGCTTCTATCTGGGGTGTGATATCGAGGACTGTCAGGGTCAGGCCGAGCTTGCCGGCCACTAGTTGAGCGTCCTCGAGGCCGCCGGGACTGCTGGTGCGATAGGGGAGGGAAAACGGCCAGACGCGATCCGGCCCAAGCGCACGAGCCGCGAGGTATGCCACGGTTGCAGAGTCCAGCCCTCCCGATAGGCCGAGCACGCCGCCTTGCGCGCCGGCTCGCCTCAGTCGATGGCTGATGAACTCCGCCACCTTCTTGGCCGTCGTCTCCGCGTCGATCCGGAGGTCAACCGCCACAGCCGCCCCTCTTCGTGGTCACCAATTCCCTCTCCTCTTCCCAGACAGGCAGCAGGTCTGGCTCGGCCTGCACCTCTGACTGGTTACAGAATCGGCAGGTATTTGTCCAGCTCGTACTCGGTCACCTGGGCGCGGTACTCCTGCCACTCGATCTTCTTGTTGGCGATGAACTTCTCGAAAACGTGATCACCCAAAGTGCGCTTGAGCAGCTCGCTCGACTCTGCTATCTCGATCGCCTCCCACAGGTCACCGGGCAGCTGGCCGATGCCGAGCTCCTTGCGTTCCTCCGGGGTCATCTCGTAGACATTGCGCTCCACCGGTGTCGGGCACTCGTACTCTTTCTCGATCCCCTCCAAGCCGGCGGCGAGCATCACGGCAAAAGTGAAATAAGGATTGCACGCCGGGTCCGGGGCGCGATACTCAATCCGCGTCGCATGCTCTTTCCCCGGCTTGTAGGTGGGTACCCGTATCAGGTCCGAACGGTTCCGCAGCGCCCACGACAGGTAAATCGGCGCTTCATAGCCTGGCACCAAGCGCTTGTAGCTGTTCACCCACTGGTTGGTTATCACCGTGATCTCACGCGCGTGATGCAGTAGCCCCGCGACGAAGTACCTCGCCGTCTCGGACAGATGATCCTCGGTCTGCGGGTCGAAGAACGCGTTATTATCTCCCTTGAAGAGCGATTGATGGGTATGCATCCCGCTCCCGTTCTCGCCGTAGAGGGGCTTCGGCATGAAGGTCGCGTAGCATTCGTGCTTCATCGCGACCTCCTTGACCACCAGCCGGTAGGTCATCGCACTGTCGGCCATCGTCAGCGCGTCTGTGTATCGGAGATCGATCTCGTGTTGGCTCGGGGCCACCTCGTGGTGGCTGTACTCTACGCCGATCCCCATCTGCTCCAATGTGAGCACGGTCTCTCGCCTTAAGTCGCTGGCGACGTCGAGCGGAGTGAGATCGAAGTAGCCGCCGTGATCCAGGACTTCCGGGCGGCCTTCCGATTGGCGGAAGTAGAAATACTCCAGCTCCGGCCCAACGTAGTACGTGTAGCCCATGTTCGCCGCGCGTTTCAGCGCCCGCTTCAGCACGTAGCGGGGATCGCCGACATAGGGCTCACCCTCCGGCTGCAGAATATCGCAGAACATGCGGGCCACGGCTCCCCCTTCCTGCGGCCGCCACGGAAGAATCACGAACGTGCTCGGGTCGGGCATCGCCACCATGTCGCTCTCGTCGATTCGAGCGAATCCCTGGATCGAGGATCCGTCGAACCCCTGCCCATCCATGAGAGACGTCTCTAGCTCCGCCACCGTGATCGCGAAGCTCTTCAGGAACCCGAGGATATCCGTGAACCAGAGCCTTATGAACTTGACATTGTTCTCTCTTGCTTTGTTCAGCACGTACTCGGCTTGCTCTGACCTGCTTCCCACGGTGCTCCTCCTTTGCGCCAAGTGATATATCAGCTCATGATAGCAAGGCAATGTTTCCAGTCTGTTTCGTCACGGGAAAATTATTCGCCATCCTCCGGCGGAGGGACAAGACGGTAGCCGACGCCGCGGACAGTCTCCAGCAGCTCCCCCCCGGCCTCCGTCTTCGCCCGCAGTCG
>JAUVSA010000128.1 GCA_030597345.1 Bacillota bacterium | reverse complement strand
CTCCGACACACGTCCCAATACGGATCGTCTGGAAAAAGGTAATACGGCCGAGAACGCTGCTTGCGCGAAGTGTTCTCGAGCACGATCTGTCTTCGGTGTTCCTGCGGGTCGTCCCAGTGCGCTGTCCACCAATCCCAGTCCCGATTGACAATCCTCTGGTGGAGGGCGACGTCCTTGTGCTTGCCTCGCGCATACTCGAGCGCCGGGAAGAGCTTGTCGAAGTCCATCACGTGCTCATAGCACCGGTAGTACATCCTGGTCACTCGGTGCGGGACGTCCTCGAACTGGTCGGCCTGCCGGAAGCGCTCGGCCGCACGCCACGGCTCGTGAGCCCGGTTGTACAGCGTCCACCCCAGCTCGAAGTACATCTCCCAAGTGTCGGGGTTAGCCTCCACCGAGCGCTCCAGAGCATCCACCCCGTGGTCGAGCCACCAGTTCTTCTCCGACAGCGTCTCCGACTCGGCATGCAGATTGTACGCGGCATGCCACCCGTATACCTTCCAGGCAAGGAGAAACTGCGGATCGAGCTGCGTGACGACGTCCAGGATCGGCAGCATCATCCACCAGTCCCCCCCGTGCCACACCCGCTCCGCCTTCAGCCACAACAGGTCGGCCGCAACCGTGCGGAATCCGCCCAGCGCCGCCACCACCGCGGGCGTCGGCCCTATGCTGATGGCGCTTCTCCGGACCGTCTTGCGCTCCGGGTTGAACATCCTCGGGCGCTCCCCGTGTATCGCTCCCTGGATGGGTACGATCACGAGCAGCAGTCCCACCATCAGCAAGATCACCAGCCCATAGCGGGAACGGCGTGACGACATCTCTCTCTACACCTGCCGATCGTTGAAGAAAATGGCCGCCAAGATCAGGACAACGAGAGTATACCCGATCCCATGGATCACCGCGTGCCATCCGCTGATCACGCTCACTGGCATCATATTGGATACTTGGTGGCGGAAATCGAAGTTCTCGAGCTTTGGAACAACGTTATAGATGATGAACAGAAGCAGCTTGGTCGCGCCGGCGGCGTTCTCGGCGAGTTCGTAGATCTGGCTCTGCAAGCTGCCGACCGCCCAGATGATGAAGGCGCTGAGCACGGTCATCGTAGTCGAGGCAACGGTGGATATCAGGATGATGAGCGCGGTTAGCACCGCCAGCGCGAAGTAGCTCATTATCGCGGCGAAGACAACTGGACCCAGGTTCGGATCGAACTTGGAGTCAGGTAGATCCTGCACCAACCTATCCTGGAACACCAGCACCCCCACCAGCACTACCGTCAGGATGCCGATAATCGCTCCCAGAATGATCAGGGCGCCCAGGTACTTTCCCATCACGAATTCAAAACGCCGAACCGGCTTGGAGAGGATCGCGTAGACGGTTCGGTTCTCGATCTCCTGCGGTATCATGAATGCCGCCACGAAGATGGAGAGCAGAATGCCGAAAACTGTGATCGACGCCAGGCCCCCGGAAATCAGCATCCGGGACTGCTCGTGTGGACTCAGGTAGGAGAAGAAATTCATCGACACGATGATCATCACTACCAGCACCATGACGGCCTGAATCACGCGCCGCCGCCGCGCCTCCGCAACCGTGATCTTCGCGATTCGCCATATGGAGGGCAGCGCGTGGCCGGCCGCCGGCGCCCACGCCTTCCGCGTGATCGCCACCACGGCCGCAACAATGGCCAGCCCTATGATGAAAAGTAGCTTCCCCAGAGCAGCACTCACTTTGCTTCCTCCCCGATTGCTCGCACAAACACATCTTGCAGCGTCGGCCGCGGCCGCGTCACCTCTACGATCACACCGCCCGCCCGGTGGATGAACTCGAGCACCGCCCACAGCTGCCCTTCGTCCGCCTTACTCATGCGGACAACACCGTCTCGCACCTCCATCACTCCCGCCTGACCGCCAACCTTCTCCGCCGCCGCCCCCTCCAGGCCAGTGACGGTGATCAGGATCTCCGTTGGCTCACCGGCCAGCTCTGCCAGAGTCCCTTCCGCCACCAGCCGACCGCGGTACATGATCCCAACCCTGTCGCACACCTCCTCTACCTCCGCAAGGAAGTGAGAACACAGCAGGATCGTCTTCCCGCGGCGCTTCAACTCCAGGATCAGCCGCGTCATCTGGTGCCTGCCGGCCGGGTCGAGCCCGGAAGTCGGTTCGTCGAGAATCAGCAGCTCCGGGTCGTTCACCAGAGCCTGCGCCAGGGCCAGCCGTTGGCGCATCCCCTTCGAGCACTCTCGAAAGGGCACCCGCCGGTTGGCCTGCATGCCGACGAGCGACAGAAGCTCCTCCACCAGTTCGGCTCGCCTCCGGCTGGAGAATCCGAACAACCCGGCGTAGAAATCCAGCAGCTCTTCCCCGTTGAAGCAGTCGTAGAGATAGGCGTCCTCGGGTAGGAACCCGATCCGTGCCCGGACTGACAGGTCGGAGATGCCCTTCCCGAAGATGGACGTGGTACCGCCGGTGGGAAAGATGAGCCCGAGAAGGATCTTCAGCGTGGTAGTCTTTCCCGACCCGTTCGGGCCCACGATCGAGTAAGTCTCGCCCCTGCGTACCGACAGATTGAGATCGTCGACGGCCTTCACGCCCGCCGGCGTGAAGAGGGAGCGGTAGATCTTGGTCAGTCCCTCCACCTGGAGGACGGCCTCTTCATTCGACACCCCGCAGCCTCCTGCTGCTGGGCCCAGCTCGCAATCGCACGGGCCCGAATCACAGCTAAAGCCGGGGCGAAAGTTCACCACCTCGCCCCCGGCATAGACCGAGTATATCGGCCCCGCAGTTCCGGTGTCAAGCTCCGCCCCCGCCGGGGTGTGGCCCCAGATTATTAGTCTCCCAGAATTGCTGAGCGCCAGCCTATGGCGCGAGTCCCCCCGTAGGAGCGACATTCTTGTCGCGATCACCGGTCCTTGAACGAGTCGGCACAAGGCTGGCCCGGCTCGCCCAGGGAATGTGCCTTCTACGGGCCGTGGCTGCAGCCAAAGAAGAAGGGCCACACCTCCCCCGCCGCCGGTGGGAACGCGCAGGTTGATAATTGGCCCCGGACAAAGGAAGTGCCCTGGCGGCGGCGAAGCTCTGGATGAAGCGGCTGTGCAGGGATAGGAGGCGACGGATGGGGATTGTCAGTGCTGATTTCGGAGGGCGACGCACTCGCCGCCGCATGGTGCGCTGGGGCATCTTGGGGCTCCTCGTGCTGGGCGCGTTCTGGTGGGGCCCGCGGCTGCTGGCCCTGTACACGGAGTGGCTCTGGTTCAACTTCGATGTCCGCTTCCCCAGCGTCTTCTGGACCATTCTCACCACGAAGATCGGCCTCGGCGCCGTCTTCGGCCTGGCCTTTCTGGTGCTGGTCCTGGGCAACATGGAGCTGGCCCGACGGCTGGCCAAACGCACAGTCTGGTACGACGAGGAGCGTGCCCTCCGGCAGCGCGTCGCGGAGGTCATGGAGTACTTCGCCTCCCGCTATCTCTACCTGGGCTTCGCCATCTTCGCGCTGGTGGTGGCCTACGGTGTCGGTGTGGCGGCGGCCGAGCAGTGGAACAAGTACCTTCCGTTCCGGCACTCCACCGACTTCGGAATAGCGGATCCAATCTTTGGGCGGGACGTCGGGTTCTACGTCTTCAGGCTGCCGTTCTGGCGCTACCTCTGGCAGTGGACCATGGGAGCTTTGCTCTCCGTCCTCCTCATCTCCGCCGCCATCCATTATCTGGACAAGGCGATCAGGGTCCTTCGCGGCGTCCCCGCCTTCGCCCCTCATGTCAAGGCCCACTTGTCGGTGCTGCTGGGCGCCATTCTGGTCGTCAAGGCCATCGACTACAGGCTCGACGCCTTCGAGTTGCTCTACTCCCCCCGCGGCGTCACCTTCGGCGCCAGCTACACCGATGTTCACGCCCAGTTGCTGGCCCTCAACGTCCTCTTCTGGATTGCCCTGGCCTGCGCGCTGCTGGTGCTTATCAGCATCCGCTTCCGCGGCCTCTGGCTCCCCGTCGCCGGCATTGGCTTCCTGTTCGTCTCCTCTCTCTTGCTGAACGCCGCCTATCCCGCACTCGTCCAGCGCATTCAGGTCGAGCCAAACGAGTTCGAGCGAGAGAAACCCTACATCGCTTACACCATCGAGTTCACCCGCCGGGCCTTCGGCCTCGACCGCATCGAGAGCAGAGAGATGACCCAGCTCGATCCCCTCACCATGTCCGGCGTCAGGGACAACGTCCAGACAGTCGAGAACCTCCGCCTCTGGGACTACCGGCCGCTCATCGACACCTATCAGAACCAGCAGGCTATCTGGGACTACTACCGCTTTACCTCCGTTGATATTGACCGATACCACCTCGACGGCCAATACCGGCAGGTCATGCTGGCCGCGCGCGAGCTCGACATGAACAAGCTCGCTAAGATCCTGCGCCAGCAGACTTGGCAGAACGAACGCATCTTCTACACCCACGGCCACGGCATCGTTATGTCGCCGGTCACTGATGTCGTCGCCTCCGGGCTTCCGAACTACGTGGTGAAGGACATTCCCCCCGCCTCCACCTTCGACGCGGGAAAGATCACCCAGCACGGCATCTACTACGGCGAGCTGACCAACAACTACATTATCGTCGGCACCACGGAGGAGGAGAACGACTACACCCTGCCCGGGACCAACCAGGTCGCAAAGACCCGGTACTCGGGCGTGGGCGGCGTTCCCCTTGCTTCGGCCTTGCCCAAGCTGGCCACCGCCGCCCGGTTCCAGGATGTCAACATCGTCATCTCGACTATCATCAACAAGGACAGCCGTATCCTCTGGAACCGAAACATCTCCACCCGCGCCCGGGACATCGCGCCATTCCTCAGCTTCGACCAGGACCCATACATCGTTGTGGGCGAGGACGGCAGCCTCTACTGGATCCAAGACGCCTACACGACCTCCGGCATGTACCCCTACTCCGATCCCGTCCCGGCCGGCAGAGGCCGCAGCTTCAACTACGTCCGCAACTCCGTCAAGGTGGTTACCGACGCCTACAATGGCACCGTCGTCTTCTACATCGCAGATCCCACCGATCCCATCGTACAGACCTACCAGAAGATATTCCCCGCCATATTCAAGCCCATGCAGGAAATGCCCGCCGGCCTCATACACCACATCCGCTACCCGGAGGCGCTCTTCAACGCCCAGACCGAGCGGCTCTCCCTCTACCACATGACCGACCCCCGGGTCTTCTACAACCGCATCGAGAAATGGGCCATCGCGCAGGAGCGACCGAAGTCGTTCGGCCAGACACGGCAGTTCGCCGCAGCAGGCTCCGAGGGCGAGACCATGGAGGCCTACTACGCGATCCTCAGGCTCCCCGGCGAGCCGGAGCCCGAATACCTGCTGATGCTGCCCTTCACCGCAGAGGGCAGGCCCAACATGGTCGCCTGGCTCGCCGGCAGGTGTGACGGCGAGAACTACGGCAAGCTCCTCCTCTACAACTTCCCCAAGACCGAGCAGATCTGGGGACCCATCCAGATCGAGGCCTCCATCGACCAGTCCCCCGAGATCAGCGAGAAGATCAGCCTCTGGGACCAGACGGGCTCCTCCGTCTTTCGCGGCAACCTTCTCGTCATCCCTCTCGACAACTCGATCCTCTACGTCGAGCCGCTTTACCTCCGCGCCGCGCAGAGCCCGTTCCCAGAGCTCAAGCGCGTGATAGTAGCTAGCGGCGACGGTAGGGTCGCCATGGCCACCACCCTCTCCGAGGCCCTCGCCTCCCTGCTGGGAGAGCCGACGCCGCCCCTCCGCGCCCTGGAGACAACTGGCCTCGGCCCGGCCCCGCCGCCGCCCACCGAGGCCGAAGTGGCCGCTCCCGTCGCGGTCGCGCCCGTGGAGGAGATAGCTCCGCCTGAAGTGGCCGTAGCGCCCGCTCCCGATACCCACGCGCTGGCGGCGGAAGCGGATCGGCTCTTCGAACAGGCCCTCGCGCGACAGCGGGCCGGCGACTGGGCCGGGTATGGTGAATCCCTGAAGAAGTTGCAGCAGACGCTCGATAAACTGGTGGCGAAGACCAAACCCTAGAGCGCATTTCATAACCCTCACTCGCCTGGCTGTCCGTTAGAGACGCTGGCATGAAATGCGCCTGCTGGAGCCTGGCAGCTTCTGTGCCGTGTGCGACATCCCCGTCGCCCCGTGGTAATATCGCGCGGGACCTGCCGATGCGGAAGTCGCCCCGCGGAAGAATGCTCGATGATTGTTCTCGGCATCGATCCCGGCCTGTCAGCTACCGGCTACGCGGTGCTTGAGGCCGGCAACGGGAGCCTGACGGTGCGGGAATCCGGCTGCGCTCGCAGCAAGGCCCGACGCCCGGTTGAGGAGCGCGTCCGCGCAATCTACGATGAG
>JAUVSA010000131.1 GCA_030597345.1 Bacillota bacterium | reverse complement strand
CGGCGGGCCAGTGGCTGCCGATAGACGGAATCACGGGGATGCAGGGGCACAGTGTATTCCCAGGCTGGCAAAGCCGAAGTTGCCTGGATGTGCACGATTATGCACGATGCTGTGACTAGAACATTGACAGAATCATCAGTATTGGTTATAATTGAGTAACTTCGCCGTTGCCTTGGTCAAACCGACATGGAGCGAGTCGTGAGAGAGGGATACGACCGGGATCTGAGCGCCAGTCGAGAGCAGCAGATCTTGAGGCTACTAGGCGCAAAGGGGATCGCACGGGTGTCGGAGTTATCCGGGCCGCTGGGTGTCTCCGATTCGACGCTACGCCGCGATCTGAGCCGAATGGCGGAACGAGGCGTGATCCGCCGCGTGCGCGGGGGCGCCGCTCTGCCGGAGCTAGAGGAAGAGCAAGTTGTGGGGGCCTTCGGGCGGCGTCTGGAAGTTCAGAGAGAGGAGAAGATCCGGATTGGGCTAGCGGCGGCGAAACTGGTCAACGATGGGGATGTCATCTTGCTCAACGGAGGGTCGACTACCTACCAGGTTGCGCGTCAGCTTGGCGGCAAGCAGATACGATTGATCACGACGTCTATCTATATTGCGGCAGTGCTCGCGAAGCATCCCCTGATTGAGTTGCTTGTTACGGGAGGACTCGTGCAAGGCCCCTATGGCGACGTGATTGGTCCTCAGACCGCCGACGCTCTGTCGCAGATGCGAGTTCAGAAGCTCTTCATGGGCGCTGATGGACTCGACGCCTCCGGCCTCTACTGCCGGAACCCGGTCATCGCTGAAACTGATCGCCTGACACTGGAGGCAGCACAAGACGAGGTGATCGTCGTGACCGATCATACGAAGCTCGGCCGCGCGGGTTTGGTGCAGCTCGCTGGGCTCTCGCGAATCACACGGGTAGTCACCGGACGGGAGGCGGCGCGCCAGCACATTGAGTTCTTGGAGGCCGCCGGCGTAGAGGTGCTGGTGGCATAGTGTCGGGCGCGGCGGAGGAGCGGGCGCTGTGTTAGTTCAGGTGGATAAGAGCAATGAGAATGAGGCAGATGTGCGCCGAGGTATGCTGACGGCCGGAGATCAGGAGGCGATTCACCGCGGGACACTGGAGGTCCTGTGGGATCCAGGGATGCGGATTATCTCCCCCGGAATGCGTCAAGCGCTTGCCCGCGCGGGCGCCCAGGTGAACGAGAACAGAGAAGTGGTCAGGTTTCCCTCGGAGCTGGTGACCGATGTGCTCGAGGGCATGCGGGCCCAGATCGAGGGAGGCGCCCGTCAGCTTATCTTCAACGGTGTCATCGCCTCGCGAACGTCACCGGGCGTGAAGGCCAAGTTTGGCGGGGCATGCATCCGATACTTGGACTCGATCAGCGGGGAGATTCGAGACCCTACCGAAGACGATCTCGTCATGCTGCTGCAATTGGGCGAGGCGCTGCCGAATGTGGCCCTTGTAGGAAACCCGGTCGCCTGCCTGCGAACCTCCGATGGGGGGCCGATTCCGGCCCACATGCAGCGCATCAGGACCGCGGCCTTGGTGGCGAAGCACACTACAAAGTGCGGGCCCACAGAGGTTGCCAATGTGGCGGAGCTCGAGTTCCTGGTGGCCCTCGGTGAGCTGGTAAGAGGTGGTGCGGAGGCATACCTGAAGGCGCCCTGCTTTGTGACTGCGAAGGAGACGATCTCGCCGCTGACCCTGGACGGGCAGGCGGCTGACGTGCTGGTCGCTCTGGCGAAGCGCGGGCTCCCCTGCACGATCATCCCCATGCCGCTCAGTGGGGTGTCGTCGCCGGTGAACGCGACCGGGAACGCGATGGTTGCTAATGCCGAGATCCTGGGAGTGATGGTGGGCGTGCGCGCGGTGGTACCCGAGGCGATCGTCGGGGGCGGCGTGATCAGCGGGATTATGGATATGCGGACAGCGCAGGTTTCGTTCGCCGCGCCGGAGGCCATCCGGCAAGACTTGATGCTTGCCGAGGTCCATCGCGAGCTGTACGGGTTCGACCTGGGATTGGGCACCGGCTACACCGACGCGCCTGCTCCTGGCGGCCGGGCATCTATGGAGAAGATTGTGAAGTACGCGGCGGCCGCCTCCTTCGGGTGCCACAACTACCCGGTGGGCCTGCTGGATGGGGGACGGACGTTCTGCCCGGAGCAGGCGCTGATCGATCTGGACATCGCGGAAATGGTGGACCGGGAGTTCTCCTGCGATGGCGCAGAAGATACAGGGCAGATGGTGGCTGTCATCCGGGAGGCGGGCATCGGGGGAAGCTACCTGGGACTGGACCACACTGTACAGCACCATCGAGAGGCATTCTGGCAGCCCGCGGTGTTCTCGCGCGACTCCTCGGCAGAGGCCGAGCTCGACACACCTCGGGCGCTAGCAGCGGCGCGTGACCAGATTGAGGCTGTCATCGGGGCTGCTGGAGCAGCGGCCGAGCAGAGGACGAATTGGGAGGGTATCGACGCCGTAGTTGCCGAGGCGGAACGGGCGCTACAGCCTGACGAATGAGCTAAGTCCGAAGCAAACAGGAGGGAGACTGTGCGTAACATCCGTGCCACCGTAGTAGGTCTTGGGTTCAAAGGCTACTCGGACGACGCAGTGGGGCCGATCGTCAAGCGAGTGCAGGATGACCTCGCCTCTGCCGGCGTTGAGATCACCAGCTCTCACATTGTCATGGACTACGACGATGGGCTCGCGGTGACCAGCGCTATCCGCGCCGACGACTCTGATCTCCTGCTGAGCGTGGTCGCGAGTTGGTGCGACGCGCGGGGAGCTATGCCTCTCCTCACGGCGTACCCCGAGCGACCTCTGTTGCTGTACAGCACCGGCGGCCGCACCCGCGAGGACGGCGCGTTATGGTCGCCGGCAGCCGGGGCAGGGGCGCCTGCGCTCCTCGAGCCGCTGCGAGCAGGCGGCCGGAGGTTCAGATACGTATACGAGAAGCCCGATGAGGGCACTCGGATTGACGAACTCATGCCGTTCTGTCGGGCCGCCCGCGCGGCCAGCCTCCTGCGCGGCACGAGATTGGGAACTGTCGGCTACGGCGACATGGGGCTGTACACAACGGCGGTGGACACGGCCGCACTGCGTCGTCTTCTCCACCTCGAAATCGTGTACCTCGACTTGATGGAGCTAGAGACGCAAGCGCGAGCCGTGCCTCAGAAGAAAGTCGAGGAACTGGTCAGCAAGCTCACCCAGCAGTGGTCCATTGTAGGGCCCAAGCCCTCCCGAGAAGATCTCACCCAAGTGGCGAGGATGACACTGGGACTCCGGGAGCTTATCGCGGAGCACAAGCTGACCACCGTCTCACTGAAGTGCGTGGAGGGGTTCATGAGCTGCATGCGATGTGCGGCGTGCATGGTCGGGACGCTGGTGGGGGATGAGACGTTCTACGTCTGTGAGAACGATGTTCCCGGCATGGTCGGCCACGCTATGCTCCACTATCTGAGCGGAGGAGAGACGGCGAGCTTCGTGGAGTCGTATGAGTTCTGGGACGACCGTGTGCTATTCGGAGTGTGTGGGTTTGTGCCGCCCTCGATGACGCGGGGCGGGAAACGGGCCAAGGTGTTCAAGACGGCAAGGTTTGACGGGTTGATGGCGGTCCCTGAGATGAAGCTGGGCCGCGTCACGCTCTGCCGGCCCTTCTGGCGAGAGGGCCGGATGCGGATGCACATCGTGACCGGGGAGGCGGTCGAGCCGCGCTCCTGGGTGGAGATCGGCTTTGAGTTGCCAAAGCATCCCAGCTTCGAGTTGGTCCTGGACGGGGCAATGAAGCACTTCCTGGATCACGTCCCTTCCCAGCACTACTCGTTTGTATACGGGAACCACGCCGACGCGCTGGCTGAGCTGTGCAGTATCCTCGGTGTCGAAGTGGTCAGGACCTAGCGGGCAGTGCCTACAGAAGAGAGGGAGACAGAATGAACGGAGTTGAGGTGCGCTTTGGGCGGATGATGCCTGCTGACCGTGGTCTGGTGATGGCAGCGCTCGATCACGGCGAGTTCTATCTGCCTCCGCGGGAGATGTGGGATGTCGGCGCGGCGCTGGAATCTGTCAAGGCTGCGGACGCGGTCTTGGTGAGCCCGGGCATGGCTGCGCACCATTCCTCCTACTTCTCGTGTTCCTCGGCCCCCCATCTGGTCATGCGACTGAACTGGAGCACCAGCTACTGCTTCACCTTTGGCTACGGGGAGGGCCGCTCCGGTCCGGCGGTCACACCTCAGCACGCGCTGGCGCTGGGAGCGCAAGCTGGTATGGTCGCATTGCAGCTCAAGACTGGGAGCGAGTCGAACGACCGAGATAACGCGCTCGCGTTCGCGCACATCGTGGAGGAGGCACAGCAGGTCGGTCTCCCGATCATCGGCGAGGCGTTTCCCCCGCGCGACGGCAGCATGGATCCCGAGGAACTGCACGAGTATGTGGCCGTCACGAGCCGTGTCTGCTGCGAGCTGGGCGCCGTAGCAGTCAAGACCTTCTACACGGGCCAGCGATTTGGCGAGGTGGTGGCCGTGGCGCAGGTCCCGGTGTTCGTTCTGGGCGGCCAGAAGTGCGACACGGTCATGGAAGCGCTGAAGCTGGCGGAGAAGGTCTTTGCGGCCGGCGCGCGAGGGGTGGTCTTCGGCCGCAACATCCTCCAGCACGATAGGCCGGCCAAAGTGACGGAGGCCTTGAAGCTGGTTTCGCGGGGAGGTGTCACAGCCTCGGACGCCTGGAAAGAGGTGGGCGGGGAGGAGCGGTGAGCTATCTACTGGGGATAGATGTCGGCACCTCCAGCGTCAAAGTGGGCCTCGTATCCACCGAAGGAAAGCTGACGCGTATGACCTCTCGGGAGTACGCCTTGGCGACGCCTCATCCCCATTGGTGTGAGATTGATCCGCAGGTCTATTGGGACTGCATTTGCTCGGCGGTGCAAGAGGTGGTGGCCCACGGCGATCCTGCCGAGGTGCTTGCACTATCTGTCTCAAGCCAGGGCGAGACCGTGATTGCCATCGGTGCCGATGGCAGGCCCCTGGGCAATGCGCTCGTGTGGCTGGACAACCGTGCAGGGCAGGAGGCGGAGGAGATTGCCGAGAGATTCGGGCGTGAGGCTTTCTACCAGCGCACCGGACTGGAATGTGGTCCCGGTTGGACCGGTCCGAAGCTGGTTTGGCTTCGACGCCACGAACCCGAGCTCTTCGCACAGACCGCCAGCTTTCTCAATGTCATGGACTATGTGCTCTTCCGCATGACCGGCGAAACCGTCACCGAACCCTCCCTGTGCCAGTCCACCGGCTACAAGGAGCTGTCCACCCACGCCTGGTGGGATGAGATGGTTGACTACATCGGGCTCAAGGCGAGTCAACTCCCTCGGGTCGCGGCGGCGGGAGAGATAGTGGGCCACCTCTTGCCTGAGGCTGCAGCAGAACTGGGGCTAAGCGGTGAAACGCAGGTAGTGGTTGGAGCGATGGATCAGCTGGCCGGCGCCGTCGGAGCGGGGAACGTGGTGCCCGGCTCAGTTACCGAGACGACCGGTAGTGCGCTCGCCATCGTTGCCACCGTGGACGACATTGTCTTGGATCCAGCGCGCCGTGTGCCCTGCGTGCCCCACGCCCTGCGGGGGCGCTACGTGTTGCTGCCCTACGCACCGACAGCGGGCATGATGCTGAAGTGGCTGCGCGACCAGGTGCTGCAGGATGACGTTGGCTATGATGCTCTGACAACGCGGGCCGCGGCCGTGTCGCCCGGCAGCGAAGGCCTGGTGGCCCTTCCCCATCTGGCGGGCTCCGTGTGCCCGGACAACAACCCCGCGGCGCGGGCCGCCTTTGTCGGCCTCTCGCTGAACCACACGCAGGCGCATCTAGTGCGAGCGATTCTGGAGTCGGTGGCTTTTCTGTTGGCGGACAACCTGGACTTGCTTGGCGAGCTCGGAGTTCCCGTCGCCGACCTGCGGTGCATGGGCGGAGGCGCAAAGAGCGACCTGTGGCTTCAGATGAAGGCGGACGTGCTGCATCTTCCGGTGGAGTGTGTGGCCGAGCCAGAGACGGCGTTGCTCGGAGACGCGGTGTTCGCGGGGCTCGGCGCCGGCGTCTGGCCGAGCGCGGAAGCCGCGATCCGCCAGGTGGCCAGCAGCGGTAGGAGATTCGAGCCGGACCCCACACGTGCAGATGCTTATCGAGAGGCACGGCGGCGCTACCGGGATGTCTATGCGCGCCTGTATGGCTAGACGAGTATGCCCGCGGCTGCGGTTCTCGCCAGTAGGACT
>JAUVSA010000276.1 GCA_030597345.1 Bacillota bacterium | reverse complement strand
GAGAAGACATGAACGCCACACTCCAAGCTCAGAAGTCCCGAACGAAACGCCTGATCTGGACTCGCGGCCTGCCGAAGTTGAGCAGGAGGCATATCGGATGCTCGGTCGCCTTCAAGTAGTTCAGGCATTGAGCGGTGTGCGCCCCATCCAGGGCATCCATCGCCTTCACCTCCACGATGACCACATCTTCTACCAGCAGGTCGAGAACGCCCTCCCCGACGAGCTCGCTCCTGTAGCGCACTTCGATCAGCTTCTGCTGCTCGACTCGTATGCCCTGTCGCCGCAGCTCAACCGCCAACGCATTCTCATAGACCTTCTCGAGGAAGCCACACCCCAGCGTGTTGCTGACCTCGAAAGCGCATCCGATCACTCGCTCCGTCAGGCGATCCAGTTCCGTTCTTTGAGCATCTGTCTTCATCGGCGTGTATCGGCGTCCATCGGCGGAGAAATGCCGTTGCCGTGGCCGGCGGGCGTGGGGACGCCCGCCCTACAGGACGGCTGACGGCCGGCGGGCACAGGCGTACCCGCCCTACAGCTACGCGCCGAATTTCTCCTGCACGCCCATGAGGTTGGTGAGGATGGGCATCAGGTCGAAGCCGCGTATTCTCACCAATGCGCCGCCGACTACGGCGCGCTCGTCGAAGCTGCGGACGGAATCCGGGCGTACGGCTGGCCCGCGGATGGCAAGGGGAACGGTGTCGCCGGTGTGGTCGCCGAAGACTATGGGGGTGCAGTGGTCGGAGGTGATGGCAAGGTGCAGGTCCGCAGGTGCGTTCTCCAGCACCCAGCGGGCCAGGTTGTCGAACTTGCGAGCGGCCAGCACCTTGCTCTGGGGGTCGGAGTCGTGGCCGCCGAGGTCGGGGGCCTTCAGATTGCACAGGACGAATTCGTGGCTCTGGAGCATGTCGACCACGGCTTTGGCAAGGGCCAGCTCGTCGGTGTCGAGGCCGCCGGTCGCGCCCGGCACCTCGGGCACGGTCATGTCGAGGTAGCGGCCGATGCCGGCGATGAGGCCGGTCTCCACCACGCAGGCGCCGGGGATGCCGTGGCGCTCGGCGAAGGGCTTGAGGTCGGGCGCGACGCCGGCGCCGCGGGGCAGGATGATGTTGGCCGGGAGCTTGCCCTGGGTGATCCGGTCCCGGTTCACTGGATGATCCCTGAGAAGCTCCCAGGAACGGAGCACGAACTGGTTGAGCACACGGGCCGTTTTCTGGGAGGCATCGTTGTCGCCAACGGCCGCGTGGGGCGGCATGTCAGCGTCGTGCGGATCGACGTCCGAGACCTGGGCACCGAGCCCCGGTCCCCGCATGACGAGCGCGGCACGGTGCTCGACCGATTCCTTCACATAGCAGGTGACGTCGTCAATGGTCATTCCATCGACCACGGCGGCGAGCTCGCGGGTGCCCTCGGAGATGCGCTGGGCGCGGCGGTCCACGATCTTCGCTCCGGTGAATTCTCCGGCGGTCATCTGAAGCTCGCCGTCGAGAGAGGCGAAGTTGCAGCGGAAACAGATGTCGCCTCCCTTGACCTCCATGCCGATGCCGAGCGCCTCGAAGGGCCCCCGGCCGGTGTATACCTCGAAGGGGTCGTAGCCGAGGATGGCGAGGTGTGAGGTGTCGCTGCCGGCGCGGATGCCGGGACCGATGGGGTCCATCTGTCCGCATTCGCCCTCTGCGGCGATCTGGTCGAGAGTGGGGGTGTCGGCAACCTCCAGGGGTGTGCGGCCATCGAGCGCCGGAACCGCGCGGTCGGCGAGGCCATCCCCGATGAGAATGACACCTTTGGTGGGTGCGCTCATTCTGCGTCCCTCGCGTGATTATCTGTGCTCGCGGGCTGAGCCGGAACTATCTTGCCCAGGACGACCCGCCGCCTGGCGCCAGTGGCAGCCGGTACGTTGGCTGGGCGGCCGAGCATCGTCTCGTTGCCGAGAATGGCGAAGGCGAGGGCTTCCTTTGCCTTGCCGCTAATGCCGAAGTCCTCGTGGAGGAAGAACGTCATCTCAGGCAGTCGCTCCTGGAGCATGCGGCGAAGTGTTGCGTTGTAGCTTCCCCCTCCGCCGAGTATCACCTCGTCTATGGTGTGGGTCGGAAGGAGGTAGTCGCGGTAGCTGGCAGCGATGGACTCCGCGGTGAAGGCGGCAGTGGTGGCGAGAAGGTCTTCGGCCGAGACGCCGGCGGCCTGGGCTCTGTCCAGCAACTCCGTGACGAAGTGGCTGCCGAAGTCCTCGCGGCCGGTGGATTTCGGGAGTGGACGGGAGATGAAGTCGTGATTCATGAGCCAGCCGAGGAGGTCGTCGTCGACACGGCCGAGCGCGCTCAAGGCGCCGTCCTCGTCGAACTGCTTCTCACCGCTAGTGAAGGCGGAGATGAGAGCGTCGAGGATCATGTTGCCCGGGCCGGTGTCGAAGGCGACAACGTCTTGGAGTCCGCCACCGGCAGGGAGCAAGGTGACGTTTGCTATGCCACCGATATTCTGGACGGCGCGGGTCTTCTCGGGGTGCCGCAAGAGGGCATAATCCGCGTAGGGAACCAGGGGTGCGCCTTGTCCCCCCGCGGCCATATCCCGCGGGCGGAAGTCGGCGACTACATCGACACCGGTCATCTCCGCAATGACAGCGGACTCACCGCTCTGAAGGGTGGAGCCTCCGGAGTCTTGCTCGGGAGGACCCGTGGGCGGGAGATGACATATCGTCTGGCCGTGGGAGGCAATGAGATCCACGTCCTCCGGGCCCAGGTCACGGTGGCTCATTAGTTCGAGAGCGGCCTCCGCGAAGATGCCCCCCAGTGCGAAGTTCATGCGGCAGACATCCGCCACGGGGGCTTCCGGAGAGAAGAGGGCGAGCACGGCCTGGCGCACGTGCGGCTCGTAGGGCGCTTGGTGAAAAGCTTCCAGGGAGGCGCTGATCTCATCGCCGGACCCCGACACCTTCACCAGCGCCGCATCGACGCCGTCGGCGGAGGTGCCGGACATTAGGCCGATGACGGTGCGGACGTCCTTGCGCGCGTAGCGGGAAAGCAGATCCATCTCGCTCTCACAAGCGGAGGTCAGTCACGGTTGCGCCAGGGTAGTAGGCGGCGAGGATCTCCGCCGCGGTCTGTCCCGCCAGGGCGCGCCCTCTGGCGCCCCACTGGCAGAGCCCCAGCCCGTGTCCGTGGCCGACTCCCTGGAAGATGAAGGCGGTGGGCTGGCCGCGTGCATCTCTCGCCATGGTGAGGTCGAAGGCGGTGCTGCGCAGCCCGCCCGGGGCCGGATAGCCGGTACCGAAGAGCCAACGGACGGCGTCTCCTCGCACGCGATACGTTCCCTTCTCCGTAAGCACTTGGAGCCAGGCG
>JAUVSA010000226.1 GCA_030597345.1 Bacillota bacterium | reverse complement strand
GCCACCAGCCGCGCCATCGATACCGCGTAGCAGCCGACGTCGAGGATGCCGCCGCCGCCCAGCTCCTGGTTGAAGAGACGGCTCTTCGGGTCGACGTGCGAATGAAATCCGAAGGTGGCCTGGATGACTCTCACCTCGCCGATCGCGCCGGCGCGGATCAGCTCCACCAGCTTGGCGGTCTGGGGGTGGCAGCGATACATGAAGGCTTCCATCAGGAAGACGTCATTGGCGCGGGCCGCCTCAACTATCGCCATCGCCTCTGCGTGGTTGAGGGCGAGGGGCTTCTCGCAGAGCACGTGCTTTCCCGCCTCCGCGGTCTTGATCGCCCACTCGGCATGCATGGGATGCGGCGTCGCCACGTAGACGGCTGCCACCGCGTCGTCGGCGAGGAGATCGTCATAGCGGCCGTGGCGGCGGGGGACATTGAACTCATCGCCGAACCGGTCGGCGCTGTCCTGCGCGCGGCTGCCGATGGCGACCAGCTCGCCGGTGCTGGAGCCGGCCACTCCCCGGGCGAAGGTCCCCGCGATTCGGCCCGCCCCTATGATCCCCCACGCGAGTTTGCCGCTCACTCTCTGCTCCTTTCGGGCCTCGGCTGCGGCCGATGGACCGGGTTTGACGGCCCGCGGCCGACGGCCAGCGTTTGATGGCCCGCGTTTGATCAAACGAACGTCAGAGCATATTCCCCGCCGTGTTCCCGCTGCCTTCCCGAAGCAACGAAACGGCGAAAGATCGGAGGGCGAAGTAATGCGGGGGGACCGGCCAGCCCGTTCGACTACGCCCTCCTCCGCCAGGGCTTCCGCCTCTGCTGAAGCTACGGCGGACGAGACGGAGCGCTTCGCTCCCGCCGTCGCCAAGGCTATGGCGGGCAGGCAGGGCAAGCTCTCCCCCGCGATCTCCCTCGCTCGCGTTTGGCGTTGGCTGACGGAGGACAGTGGGGGGGGCTCTCGTAGTGGAGACTTCTAGCAAGATCCTTCGCTACGCTCAGGATGACAGAAGGAGCGGGGTTCGGTCGCCCCGCTCTACAGAACGGCGACGGCCGGCGGGGTTCGGTGACCCCGCCCTACAGCACCGGAAGGCGCGGTCGGGAGACCGCGCCCTACAGTCGCGACAGGAATGTCGCTCCTACGAGGATGGAGGCCAGGGTTGCGGTTTCGGGGGCTACTAAGTCCGTCGAGAACGGCGTTCCGGACGGTTCTACGCCCATTTGACCGGCACAACCGGCCGCGTCACGCCGCCCCATCTCCGCCTGCTCGACTCCTCATCTGCAGGAGGACACTCCTCCGCCGCAGAACACTATTAATGAGCAGGACACTGATCACCGCGCAAGAGCAGCAGCATAACTCCCACAACGCCGCGGAGATGCCGCGGTACGAACACCGTAGCGCCGTCAGTACTGACTCCAGGCCTCGCAGCACGCTCGCCGACCGTTGGACAGGAGGTATGAACGTGATAGAACCAGTGAGGCGCAAGGTACTGGTGTCGGGTCTGGTCGCCTTCGTGGCAGTCTTCGGCATCGTTGGCTGCACCAGCCGGCCCGCCTGGGCCCAGACAGGGAGCGCTGTGGCCCTGGATGTGCTCAACGAACCGATCCCTGGGACGGACCGGATCATGTTGGTCCAGGGCGATCCGGTAGAGGTCTACTTCGAGGTCGAGCCAGCACGTACAAGCCCCAGCGACCAGATCCAACTGCGCCGGGTTGACGACGGTGACCTGGTGAGCCACGCGGTGCGGGGCGAGGCGCCATCGGGGACCGTCTCCCTGAGCACAGTCCCTGAGAATGCGCTCGGATGGCTGGAGGTCAGCTACGTTCTGCAGCCCAGTGGCGATGTGCTCGCCACTTCAGAAGAGAAGGTGCTTGTGGTCGCGGAGGCTCCGCCTGAGCCGCCAGAGCTGGTGGTTGTGCCGAGCCCTGAGGCCCCCACGATCCAGGCTGGGATTGCCGCCGTTGCCGACGGCGGCACCGTCATGATCGGGGAGGGCGTGTATGAAATCCTGCAGCCCATCTTCGTGGTTGACAAGAACATCACGATCGAGGGCGCTGGCTCCAGTCGCGGCGCGGGCCCGGGAGAGGACAGTGTCACACTCTTGAGTGCTCCTGTGCCTACTGAGATTGTGGACGCCGAGCTGGCGATCGGGATCATCAACTACATCGGGGGCGGCGGCGAGCTGAGGGACCTGGACCTGTCGGGAGGCGATGCATGCGTGGTCGGCAGAGGCCTCGAGGGCTCAGGCACAGCACTCGCCATAGAGGACGTGTGCATGAGCAACACCGCACGCGCCGTGCTATGGAAGGCTCCCGCCGAGCTCAGCGTGGTGGACGCCAACATCGAGAACTGCATATGGAACGGTATCGTCGTCGCGCCGGGATCGTTCATCTCACTGTGGGGGATCACGTTCTCGGACGTGCACATGCAGGATGTCGAGAACATCGGTTACCTCGTGATGGACTCGAATGCGTACTTCGAGGATCTCTTCGTGAGCGGCTGCAAGTCGGGCGGAATTGTGCTGTACCGCAGTCTCTTCGGAGTGGTCGACTGCCACCTCATGGGCAACGGCCTCGCGGGGATAGCGGCGTACTCGTCCGCGGGTGTGATCACCGACAACGCGATCTGGCTCACCACGCCGATCCCCACCGGACCGAATGAGGAGGCCTACGGCGATCCGGTTGCCGCCTGGATCTGTCCACTCATCACCATGAGTGGGAACAGCGTAAACTTCAACAGCAGGGCGGCCGTCGTGAGTTTCGGCAGCGTGGTGGAGATGGATTCGAACCTAATGGCAGCGAACGGCTTCGACATGCAGGTCGAGGACGTCCCCGCGTGGGCCTTTGGGGCAGAGCCCTCTCAATATATGAAGGGCCATCTCAAGGACCTCGGCGGCAATCTCTGTGGCTCCAGCTTCCCTCCAACAGAGCCATGCCTGGCGCAGAGCACTGGCCTGGCGCCGCCGGAGCCGACCGCGCCGATCGAATAGGGCCTGCTCTGGTGGGCACGTGAGGCCGGCGGTCCTTGTCGGGCGACTGTGAGACCGGCCTGATGGGCTCCTGGGCTTGTGTCACTTCCGTACGCATCATATCATCTGAGACCTGTCCCCCCGAAGAACACTATCTGGGCGTTCTGGGGCACTTGCCTCCGTCCGGGGTCGCCAGTATCCGGGGGCCGTGAGCGCACTCTGGCGAGCGGATGAGTTTCTGGATAGTACGGGTCGCTTCACGCCCGGTTCACTGCCGCAGAAGACCGGTCTTGCGCATTCACTAGAAGCTGTTTCATAACCTCCAGCAGGCGCATTTCATGCCAGCGTCTCTAGCGGACAGCCAGGCGAGTGAGGGTTATGAAATGCGCTCTAACGTATCATGACGAGCAGCATCTTGAAGCGTGTTGAGGCCCTGACTGCATGAGGCTCGTTGGCAGGCATGACAAGCATTTCACCGCACGTCACGGGGACCTTCTGTCCCGATATGGTGATGTCCGCGTCCCCTTCGACAGCATACACAATAGCGTCGAATGGCGCCGTGTGCTCGCTCAGCCCCTCGCCCTTGTCGAAGGCGAACAGGGTGACCGTGCCGGTCTTCTTGTCCGCTATCGTGCGACTGGCTATGGCGCCTTGTTGGTAGTCCTGCAGACGCGCCAGCTCCACTGGGTGACTCCCTACATCCTTCTTACGCTCGCCACACTCGTTCTCGCTCACGGTGTCGTCCTCCGTCGTAGATCATTCCCTTCTACGACGGCCTTGCACTCACTGCCTCCCGGCAACAGCTCAGCGGCCCAGCCGTGCTTCGCGCGTTGTGTGCTCACAACGGCGCGTACGGGGCCACACACCCATTCGATGAGTCGTGCGAATGGGCGGCGCTGTGAGCGGCGGGCCGGCCTCTGGTTGTGCTAGATCCTGAACTCGATCACCGCTGAGACGCCCACTCCCTTCGCGCGGTTGGGGCTGCCGGAAGCCTTGTCAGTGGTCGTCGGAACCAGCACTTTCGCACGGAAGTCGCCGAACCTCCCCTCCACCTG
>JAUVSA010000191.1 GCA_030597345.1 Bacillota bacterium | reverse complement strand
CTCTCTCCTCCTCCGGCACCTCCACCAGTCCCTCGGCGACGGCGCCCAGCCGCTCCCGCATCTCGCGGACCAGTTCATCCCCAGCTTCCTGCTCGCCTATGATCGCTGCAATCTGGCCGATCACCTCGAAGATATCATCCAACGTCTTCGGGTCGGTGGTGAACACCGGACAGCCGGACTTCCGCAGCGCCGACAGAAACCCGGGAGGATTCCCCCGCGAGCCGATCACCAGGTCCGGCCGCGCCGCAATGGCCTTCTCCGTGCTGGGGGTGAACCAGCCCCCGACCCGCGGCAGCTCCTTCACTTCCGGCGGGTAGTTGCACTGGTTTGTCACTGCCGCCACGCGATCCCCCGCTCCCAGCGCGAACAGCACCTCCGTCACCGTCGGTGCCACTGACACGATCCGCGCCGGCCTCCCCTCCACCCACACCTCCACTCCCTGTGCATCCCTCAACACCACCGGAAAGCCGCTCGGGCCCCGTGCCTCCGGGCTGGCGGTGACGGTGGGCCTCCCACAGCCGGAGAGAATCAGCGCCGCTCCCAGCGCCGCAAGCGCCCCGAGCAGCCGACCCATCTGGGGTCCGCCCAACACCAAACCCAACCCGGCGCGAACTCGCCTATTGCCGGTCATACAGCGAATTGTCCTCTCCCAGGAATCCGAGACGTGCCTCCCAGTAGTCGTCCCCCGTGTAAGCTGCCACCTCTTCGCCAGCGTAGTAGGACGAGGGACACCACCCACTCGAATGGCTGTACACCAATGGCATCGCCCGCGCGTGGCCGTCGCAGAACGCCACGTTCGCCAGGCCGGTGTGCCGGAAATGAGTCGAGGGGTTGGTCGGCGATTGCCAGACCTGGTAGTAGGGGGCCTCGCAGAACGAGTACTCGAACAGTCTCCCCTCGCAGTCCAAGAACGCGGTGTCGGTGAACATCACCGTGTCCGCCAGACTCTGAATGTAGAACTCCTTCGCCGGATTGCACATCGCCGGCCACGCCGTGGGAGACCCACCCACGTATTGCGCGTTGTACCCGTATCCGCCTGTCCCCTCCTCGAATCCCTCAGTTTCAGCCCCTGCCGCAAAGCTCGGGCATACCTTCAATTGCTCGTGTCTATAGTACCCCCACAGCGGCCCCGTCGTCGGATCGAATGGTTCATCCTCACTCAGCCTGCGCCCGTGCCACCGCATCAAGTTGTCTGGGCTCTGAGCCGGCACGAATCCCCCGTCATTGTCCTGCAGATACATCAGCATCGCCAGCGTCAACTGCTTCAGGTTCGACATGCATGTCGCCTGCCGCGCCTTCTCCCGCGCACTCGCGAAGACCGGGAAGACCATCGCAGTCAACACCCCGATGATGGCGATTACTACCAGTAACTCGATCAGTGTGAAGCCACGCGAGCGTCCCATCGCCGCCTCCCTGGTAGCCTCTGGCTACCTAGTGATTCTCTCGCGCGAAGGGAGAACGGCCCCGGGACAAACGAAAGCCCTGACCGCCGAGAAGGTGGCCAGAGCCTGCAATTTCCATATACGCCCTGCGCCGCGCCCCTTCCCGCGAAGTGGCTGACAGTGGCTAGCTCGACTGCGCCATGGCGGCCGCAGGCCTAGCCACATCAACGGGCAGACCGGTCTCCTGGCTTCCGCATCACCCTACTTGGTCGCCTCCGGCGACCTTCCCGCGCCTTCCCATCCTGGCTCCCGCCCGGACAGTGGCATCTTGCGGGGTTCGTCCGCGGTTACAGTTGCGGGGCAGCCCCGGACTCTCACCGGGTTCCCTACAGCATCTCCGCCCATCGCCTATTATTCAGTTGTCATCCCTGACTCGTCCAGACCAGGTGCCGAGATCATATCACCCCACCCAACCCCGCGTCAAGGCCAACTGGTTCCTTGCCTATCTCAGACTAATCGTCATACTACCAACAATCAGATTCCGATCCTCCGGCGGCTCGTGCGCGTCATTCACGAACGCCAGACCGATCCGGCGCAACCCCTCTCCCACCTCCACCACCGCGCTGTAGTCCCGCCAACCCTCGCTCGTCAGCTCGATAACCCGCATCACCTCCCCATCGATCCGCACCTCCATCTGCGGATACACTCCACCCAGCGGCGTGCCTCGCGCGCGCACCGAAAGCACATACTCCCCCTCCCGCGCGAACTCCACTTCCTTCTCCAATCGCCCGTTCGTCAGCAGCGCCACCGCGTCTCCCTCCGGCGCCCATATCCCAGTCTCCTTGACCTCCATCGCGCTCGCCGGAATCACCGTCCCCGCCTCGACCTCGAACTCACACCCCAGGTTCGTCAACAGTGTCCCCAGATACCGTGCCGCCTTGTGCGCGTTGTCCCCCGGCTGCCCCCACCGCACCTGGTCCACCACCCACACCCCCCGGCCGTGCTGCACCGACGCCAGCACCCCCGGATACGTGTGGAACCGCACCCTCGTCGGCACCAGTTCGACCGGCTGCCACCCCACCCAATCCACCCACAGGTTCCGGTCCTCCGGCGGCGCATAGAAGTCGTTCTCGAACGCCAGCGAGAGCACGTGTTCTCCGGCCGGCAGCGGAGCCACCAGCTCCAACGTCTCCCACTGCTCCCCGCGCACCCCTACCGATCCGACAGTCGCGCCGTCCACCCGGACTAGCACTCGCGGGTATGCCCCACCTGCGGCCGTCCCCCGCACCCGCACGGAGATGACGTGGTGCCCACCCTCACCAACCCACACCTCCGTCGACAGCTCGCCGTTGCTGTAGAGCCCCACCGACACCACTTCACCGTCTACCGCCACAGACGCAGCCGGCGCCCTTAGCAGCATCGCCTCCGCTTCGATCTGTGTCGCTGCCCCCACCGTGCGATAGGCCTGCGTCACAACATACGCCGCGACCGCTCCCGACAGAGAGCGCGACACATTCATACTCGCCGGGCCGGGCGCGAACCACGCCAGCTCCTCATTGCTCATCCCGGCCGCAACCCCGCTCCGATCAACCACGCTCACCCACCCATCACATCCCGGCGCCACCGACAGCGGCTCTCCCATCAGCATCCGCGCCACACCCGCGGTCTTCGGGGTGAGCCCGTGCAGCACCACCTTCCCTCCCTGCCGGACGTACTCCCGCAGCACTCTCGCGGAAGCGGTCACCCCTTCCACATCACACAGCACCAACACCGGATGCCCCCTCAGATCATCCGGTCGCAGAGGAAGCCCGAGACGATCGTACTTCAGCCCGACCGCATCGAGCATCACCGCCGCCTCATCCCCACACACGACCCCTGCCCTCACCGGCTTCGTCGGCCGCTCCGACGCGTACGCCAGCAAGTTTCGCACCACCTTCGTCGCCACTGGATCGACCCCGAACTTGTCCGTCACCTCCAACTGGCACAGCAGCATCCGCCCAGCTCCCACCCGCAGCTCGGCCAGCCCTGCTGTCTCCAGACCCCGCGCTCCCCCGCTGTCCACCAGCGCAAGGAATCCCCCCGCGCTCGGCTTCAGTATCTCCCTCCTCCCCACGATCCCGTCCGGAAGCCAGTGGGCCAGATCCCCGTCCTCCATTCCCGCCAGCGCCGGATGCTCCGCCCGCCGCGCGAAAGCAATCGTCGAGTCGTGCCCGCTCAGCGACGCCGGTATCAGCTCCGGCGGGTAGTACTCCTGCTCGAACACCACGAGCACCCCGCCCCCGCGCACGAACCCGAGCAGCTCCCCGGCCAGGCTCCCCTCCTCCCCACCCACCACCACAGGGCCGCTGGGCCGCTCGAAAGCCCCCCTCCCAATCACCGCCACAGGCGTCCAGTGGAGCATCCTGCGCGCATTCTCCGCATCCACACGGAGACACTCGACCCCAACCTCGTCCAGCAACCGACTGGTTTCCCCTCGCGGATCGTAGATCGCCACCCGCCTTGGTGCTCTCCGGATCGGCCCCGAAAGCGGACCGCGGCCGTACACCTTCCAGCCCTGCGACTCCCCGAACACCTTCTGCCCCTCCTCCCACAGCTCCACCGTGAAGATCGCCGCCGTCTCCTCCCGGTCGGTCGGGGGCAGCGCCAGCTCCGCCCGCACCCTCCTTCTTCCCGCCGGCCCCACCGACACCAGCGCCGACCCCACCGCCTGCCATTCCTCCCCTGCCGCCAGTCCCCATCGCACCTCGAGCGAGCGCGGGATCGCCGTATCGTTGTGAACCGTGATCGTTCGCTCCACCACCGTCCCCGCGAACGCGTGCCTGCTCGCCTCCCGCACGAACGCTGCCACTGCCCGATACGCCCTTCGATGGGCCTCGAACCCAGCGTTCGGAAAATCTCCCATCTCCCACAGATTCCAGGGACACATCCCACTCACACCCGCATCCCTCGCCGCTATCACCTGCATCTCCCACGCCGCCGCCTTCGCCAACCTCCGATGGCCGTCCGTGTCTGGGTAGGCCGCGTCCCCAAAGAACACGCTTCCCATATCCGTCACCGCCGGCGGCACCCACAGAAACTCGCCCAGATAGAGCGGCTTCTCGCGATCCCCCTCCCACTTGCCCCCCGGGTAAGTGTCAAGCTCCACGGGAGCCTCTAGCCAGTACGCCGT
>JAUVSA010000120.1 GCA_030597345.1 Bacillota bacterium | reverse complement strand
TACTACGGACTGAACAGCTGGCACAGCAGATTCAACGAGAACCTATTCACGTCGTCGGCGCCGACGGTTTCGGACCACATAGCGAAGGTGATCTACGACGCCGGAGATCGGGACAGTGTGACCTTGCTGGCACACCATGGATATGCCCGATACCTGATGCCGTGGCAGCGGGTGTGGTCCTTCGACCCGGTGGCAGCGGACTGGGTCACGGTGCGGGAGAGCGATGACTACGGCCGGCAAGGACACGACCTGGATGCGATCACGCTGAACCATACGGTGGACGCGAGGTCGTACTGGACGCTGCGGCTCTCCCGGCTGCGGCACTTCCTGCAGTTAGAAGTGGGGGACCCGGATAACTTGTTCTGGCAGCACCGGAGCGAGCGGATGCTCACCGGGCAGTTCGACTACGAGCGGCAGGCCGGGGATCACCGCCTGCGGGCCGGGATCTGGCAGATCAACAGCGACAACGACTCGAGCTACAGCGTGCTGCTGTTTCCAGCGGGGTTCGTTTCCGACAACGATACGAAGAATACACAGGCGTACTTGCAGGATACGTGGGAGCTGGGAGGTAGGCTGACGCTGACCCTGGGAGGCCGGTATGAGAAGATGACGTATGACCGGCCCGAATGGGGAGAGCTGGAGCTGAGCGAGAGCAGCGGCCGCGCGGGATTCACCTACGCAGTTTCGCCCAACATGTTGGTTCGCGGCTCGTATGGGCGGTACGTGGAGTTCCCGCGGGCCAACCTGATCGCCTATCGGTTCACCGGAGTCGACTATGGCTGGTACTCGTTCATGGCGCCACAGTTCCCTGTGAAGCCGCAGGTAGACCGCGCCCGCGAGCTGGGGCTGGAGTGGAAGCTGGACGACAGCACGCTGCTGACGGCCACGTACTTCAAGCGGGAGAGCGATCAGATGATGCAGCGCTGGCAGGGGGCGGTGCACGACGGCGCCGGCGCCATCGTGGTGGATGACGACGGCAACCCAATCCTGTCAGACTCGCTGTCGGATTTCGACGAGATGGCGCCGGTATGGTTCGCCTCCAACGGCACCGGTACCGCGCGGGGGACCGAGGTGAAGGTGGACCGGAGGCTGTCGAACAGGACGCGGGCCTGGCTCTCGTACACGTACATGGAGGCGAAGGCGACAAGCCCGCGGGACAACATCTATCCATATGGCTATGGGTTCCTGAACCGAACGGATGCGGAGGGCCTGGCCCAGGAATTCCCCGTGGACTGGAACCAGAAGCACACCACGTCGCTGGCGCTGCAGCACGAGGTGGGCAAGTTCACGATCAATCCGTGGGTGACGTATGGGAGCGGATTCCCGTACGGCCAGAGCGGGTTGGACTTGGGCGGCAGCGATCCGGCCCACGTTCCGAACCCGGACTACGATTCGGAGGATCCTGGGAGTCCGGCCGAGCTGGTAGTGCCCGAGAACTACGTGAACCCGAATGATCCGCGGCAGGGGTTCATCACGCCGAACTCTCTGGAGACGGACAAGAACCTGACTGTGAGCCTAAACCTGCGGTATGACGCGGGCTCGGGGCGCGAGATCTACTTGCAGATCTACAACCTGTTCGCCCGCGAAGATGTGACGAGTTACGTGATCGCGCACCCACAGACCGGGGGCCTGATCGGCACAGTCGAGGGCAACGAGGTGCGCTATGTGCCGTTCTCCAGGACGCCGCCTCGGTTCTTCTCGCTTGGAGTGAGGCAGGAGTTCTGAGAGGGAGGACGAGAGAGAACGCCAGCGGGGGACCCGATCCGACGGGTCCCCCGTACTGTTCGCTCAGGCGGACAGCGGCATCAAGGGTTCCGGAGCGCATCCCGCGCGGCGGCCTGTTCGGCCTGTTTCTTGCTCTTGCCGGAGCCGCTGCCTAGGATCCGCCGGCCCACGCGCACTTGGGTGACGAAGGTCCGATCATGGTCGGGGCCGGACTCAGAGAGAACGCGATAGGTGGGAGGGGTCCGGTGGAGTTCCTGTATCTTCTCCTGCAGCACGGTCTTGTGGTCCGGCTCGTGCTCGGCGCGCTCGATGGCTCGGATATGATCGCGCAGCAGGCGAAGGATGAGAGCGCGGCAGGTTCGGAAGCCGCGGTCCAGGTGGACGGCGCCGAAAACGGCCTCGAGGGCATCCGACAGAATGGACGGACGATCCCTTCCCCCGCTCTGCTCTTCTCCCTTCGAGAGGATGAGATAGCGCCCGAGGTCAAGCTCGCGGGCTACGCTGGCAAGGATGGGCTCAGAGACGGCGACGGCCTTGAGCTTCGTTAGCGGACCTTCCTCGAGCTCGGGATGGGATCGGTAGAGGTAACCGGCTACTGCGATCCCCAGAACGGCGTCGCCGAGGAATTCGAGCCGCTCGTTGGGCGGCAGGTCGAACTCTTGCGGGGCCGATCGATGGGTGAGGGCCTGGCGGAGCAGGTCGAGGTCGCGCATTTGGACGCCGATTTGGTCGGCGAGGGCCTGGGCGTCACCGGCCAGACTCCGGGAGGTCTTTGCCGGAGACTTCGCCTGCTTGCGGCCACCGGGTGGGGCGGACTTGCCGGCACGACGGGGGCGCGCCTTAGCCGCCACGGGTGTCTTCCTTCTCTTGGGCGGGCGGAAGCTTCAGGGCGAGGTGGAGTTCGTCGAGGACCTCGGGTGGGACCTCGGCAGGCGCGCCCGTAAGCGGGTCAACTGCGGCCGCGGTCTTGGGGAAGGCGATGACATCCCGGATGCTATCCTCCCCGCAGGCCATGGCGACCATGCGATCGAAGCCGAAGGCGATGCCGCCGTGAGGTGGGGCGCCGTACTGGAAGGCCTCGAGCAGGAAGCCGAAGCGGCGATTTGCCTCCTCCGCCGGCATGTCGATGGCGGCGAGCACTTTCTCCTGTATGTCTCTGCGATGGATGCGGATGCTGCCGGAGGCGATTTCGGCGCCGTTGAGCACCAGGTCGTAGACCTGGCCTCGCACGCGCAGGGGGTCGGTGTCGAGCATCCCGAGGTCTTCGGGGTTCGGGGAGCTGAAGGGATGGTGCATGGGCTCGACGCGGCCTTCCTCGTCGTTATACGTGAATAGAGGCCAGTCGGTCACGCGCAGGCCGTGCCACTTGGACTCGTCGATGAGCTGGAAGCGCCGAGCAAGGTCGAGGCGGAGCCGGCCGAGGACCTCGCAGGCGAGCGGGAACTTGTCGGCCACCAGGAGCAGAAGGTCGCCGGGCTCCGCGCCGGTGGCGGTGCGGAGGGCCGCCTGCTCGTCTGCCGAGAGGAACTTGGCGATGGGGGACTTGAGCTCGTCGGGGTTCACCTGGAACCAGGCAAGGCCCTTGGCTCCGGCCTGCCTGGCTGCCGACTCGAGTTCGTCGAGCTCGCGGCGGGAAAGGGAGGAGCCACCGGGCAGCCGCATGCCGCGGATTGTACCTTTGGCTGTCAGCACTTGGGAGAAAACGCGAAACTGTGTCTGGCCGAAGACGTCGTCGAGCTTGAGAAGCTCGAGCTCGAAGCGGGTGTCGGGCTTGTCGGAGCCGTAGGTGTCCATCGCCTCCTGGTAGGTCAGGCGAGCGAAGGGCACTGGGATGTCGATGTCGACCTTGCTGAACACATGCCGCGTCAGCGCTTCGCTGAGATCCAGGACGTCGTCCTGCTGGACGAAGGACATTTCGATATCGATCTGAGTGAACTCAGGCTGGCGATCGGCGCGGAGGTCCTCGTCCCGGAGGCAGCGGGCCATCTGGTAGTAGCGCTCGATGCCGCCCACCATGAGCAACTGCTTCAGGAGCTGGGGGGATTGGGGGAGGGCATAGAAGCTGCCGGGGCGGGTGCGAGCGGGGACGAGGTAGTCGCGGGCACCCTCCGGGGTGGCGCGCATCAGCAGAGGGGTCTCGATCTCGATGAACCCGTCGCGGTCCAGGAACTCCCGGGTGGCCTGGGCCATCTGGTGACGGACCCGCAGATTGCGCTGCATTCGAGGTCCGCGAAGATCGAGGTAGCGGTACTTGAGGCGGAGCGTTTCATCGACCCGGGAGCTGTCGGCGATCTCGAAGGGCGGAGTCTTCGCAGGATTCAGGATTTCGAGTTGGGTGGCGCGGATTTCCACCTCGCCCGTAGGCAGATTCGGGTTGACCGACGCCGGCGGCCGGGGAGTGACCTCTCCGGTGACGGCCACGACGTATTCCGCGCGGAGGCCCTTGGCGCGCGCATGGGCATCCGGGGCAGCGGTTGGCTCGAAGCCGATCTGGGCAATGCCCTCACGGTCGCGGAGGTCCACGAAGATGAGGCCGCCGTGGTCGCGGGTGGAGGCGACCCACCCGGCGAGGGTGACGGTCTGCCCCATGTGGTCGCCTCGCAGCGCGCCGCAGGCGTGGGTGCGAGTCATTCCTGTACCTCAGCGTTGGCGGCGCTCCGGGCCGCCAGGTATTGGACGGCTTCGGTTCGCGGGATGCTCAGCTGTTCCCCGCTCTCCATGTCGCGAACGGTCACGGCTTCGGCCTTGAGTTCGTCCTCGCCGAGGAGGGCCACCAGGCGGGCCCCGAGGCGGGCGGCCTCTTTCATCTGCGCTTTCAGGCTTCGCTTCGTGTAGTCAACCTCGGCCGAGACGCTGGTGCGGCGAAGTTCGCCGGCGAGCAGGAACGCGGGCTGGCGCGCCTCCAGGGAGGCGGCCGCCACGTAGACGTCGAGCGGCTTTCGGACAGGCTGGGAGCCTGTCCCACCGGCCTGTTCGAGCACGAGCAGGAGGCGCTCGAGGCCGGAGCCGAAGCCGATGCCAGTGGTCGGCGGTCCGCCGAGCATTTCGGCGAGGCCGTCGTAACGCCCGCCGCCCATGATGACATCTTTCGCTCCGAGCGAAGGATGGACGACCTCGAAGGCGGTGCGGGTGTAGTAGTCGAGGCCGCGGACGATGGTGGGGTCCACCTCGTACGCGACGGAGAGCGCGTCGAGAGCGGCCTTGACACCGTCGAAGTGTTGGCGGCAGTCGTCGCAGAGGTGGTCGAGGGCGCTGGGAGCCCCCTCGCGGAGCTCGACATCGCGGGGCGCCTTGCAGTCGAGGATGCGGAGGGGGTTGGTCTCATAGCGGGCCTGGCAGAAGTCACACATCTCGGCGATCACGGGCTCGAAGAACTTGCGGAGAGCTTGCTGGAAGGTGGGCCGGCATTCCGGGCAGCCGATGCTGCTGAGGTGGGCGACCGCTCCCTCCAGGCCGATGGCATCGAGGAAGTCCTGGAAAAGGGCGATGATCTCGGCGTCGATATCGGGGCCGGGGGCGCCGATGGCTTCTACGCCGAGCTGGGTGTGCTGGCGATAGCGACCGGCCTGGGGGCGCTCGTAGCGAAAAATGGGGGCAATGTAGTAGAGCTTCTGGAGCTGGCCCTGGGCGGCTAGGTTGTGCTCGAGGACGGAGCGGACGACGGGCGCGGTGCCCTCGGCGCGGAGGGTGAGGCTGCGGCCGCTGCGGTCGGGGAAAGTGTACATCTGCTTGCTGACGAGCTCAGTGCCGTCTCCGACGCCGCGCACGAACAGCTCGGTATCTTCGAGGATGGGGGTCCTGATCTCGCGGTAGCCATAGCGCCGACAGATGTCGCGAAAGGCAGCCTCGACGCGCTGCCAGCGCCACGAGACTTCAGGGAGGACGTCTTGGGTGCCACGGGGGGCCTTGTATTTCGGCGCCATTGGTTCGGCCTTGGTTGAATGCAGAGCAATTCGTCGCGGTGGCGGCGGTGTCCTTCCCGGAGGCGGCGGCGCAGCACACTTGGCACCCGCAGCCTACCTTGACATCGCCGCGCGGGCACCGATATACTGCCATTGGAGCGCAGGAGACGGGCAATCATGTTCGATCGCGTCAGGGCGGACATCCAGGCCGCGCTGGAACGGGATCCAGCGGCTCGCAGTCGGCTGGAGGTATTGCTGTGCTACGCGGGACTGCACGCGATCCTGCTGTACCGAGCAGCACATTGGCTGTGGGGGCGCCGGCTGCGGCTGATGGCGCGGTTCCTCTCTCACGTCACTCGTCTGCTCACCGGCATCGAGATCCACCCGGCAGCGAGGATCGGCCGGGGCCTTCTCATAGACCATGGGATGAGCACGGTGATTGGGGAGACCTCCGAGATAGGGGATGACTGCACGCTCTACCAGGGAGTGACTCTCGGGGGGACCGGCAAGGAGACCGGGAAGCGGCATCCGACCCTGGGGAACAATGTGGTGGTGGGGGTAGGGGCGAGCATCCTGGGGTCGATCGCAGTCGGGGACAATGCCCTGGTTGGCGCGGGGTCGGTGGTGCTGAGGCCGGTGCCGCCGAATGCGACGGTGGTAGGGGTTCCGGCGCGCGTGGTGCGGGAGCAGGGCAAGAGGGTGGTGGCCGCGGCTATCTCGGGCGCCACTCAGGACGATCCCTGCGAGCAGTGCCAAGAGGTCTTTGGGAAAGAGATCGCGCGGTTGGAAGGAAGGTTGGCGGAGTTGGAACGCAGGCTGTCCGCCGCCGCGGGGGTGACTGATTCTGACTAGAGCGCATGTCATAACCCTCACTCGCCTGGCTGGCCGTTAGAGACGCTGGCATGAAATGCGCCTGCTGGAGCTTGGCGGCTTGTGCTGCTGTTTCATAACCTCAGGCAGCACAAGCTGCCAGACTCCGGATCGAGACTATGAAACAGCTTCTACTCAGCGC
>JAUVSA010000050.1 GCA_030597345.1 Bacillota bacterium | reverse complement strand
GCGCACCGGCGAGACAAATCTCAACCGGATGTCCGGGCTGTGGAAGATCATGCCAGTCACCGGCATCACAGCGCTCGTCGCGTCTCTGTCAATCGCGGGCCTGCCGCCGTTCAACGGCTTTGCCAGCAAGTGGTTGATCTACCACGTGACGATCCTGGGCGTACCGGGTCTGCCGGTCTTTCTTATCCTGGGCATAGTGGCATTCTTCGTCTCATTGGTCACACTGGCCTCGTTCCTCAAGTTCCTTGGCGGCGCGTTCCTGGGCGAGGCATCTCTGGAGGAGGAGGAAGCTGCAAAGGGGGATGTTCCGCTGCCGATGCAGATCCCGCAGGTGGCACTGGCCTGTCTGTGTGTTGGGTTCGGGCTGGTTCCCATGCTTCCGCTCGCAGGCATCCACAGAGCGGTGGGCGCTCTGGGAGTGTTTGACCCCGTACCGTCCCTGGGCGGCCTGGTGGGTGGCTCGTGGGTGGGCCTGCAGCTCTCCCTGTTCAGGGGCGAGGCCAGCGGCGTGTGGCTCCCTGTGATGGGGCTGGCGGCGCTGGTGCTGGCCTCCCTGCTGGCCTATGGGTTCTCTCGTCTCGGCGCGGCGGAGCGACGAGCGGTGAGCATTTGGCACTGCGGTGCGGTGCTCGGCGGACGCGCTGCCCGCTATGTTGTTGTGGAGCCCAAGACCGAGCCGGCCACTGCCGACTTTGAATCGCGCTATCAGGCGCACGGCCTCTACGGCGCCTTCAAGGAAGCATTTCGGAGCATCTACCCGAGGGTGCCTCTGCCGCGGGTGCCATATCCGAAGCGGCTCATGAGCCTCTTCGATGCTGACACTTGGCTCTTCCAGCCAATGCTGCGGGCGGGCGATTGGCTGACCCAACGATCCAGCCGCACCCACTCAGGGGTGCCGCAGCAGTATCTCATCTGGCAGCTTGTGGGCTTCGTCGTGGTCCTGGTCACGATTGCCCTATGGGCCGGACGATAGGGCGAGGGGAAGGGAGAAAGCTGAGATCATGACGAGTGCCGAGCTGATCCGAAGACGCCGCCAGGACGTCGGTCCGGCGATTGAGAGTGTCTCTGAGCCTGTGCCGGGGAAGGTTCGGATGGCGGTCGCGCCGGGGGCGGTGGTTTCGGTGGCGAAGGCGCTGTACCGCGACCACGGCGCCCGCTTTCTCGTCACTGCGGGGATTGACTCCCGGGAGGGCGGGAACGGGTTTGAGGTCGACCACATCTTCTCACTGGACAAGGATAAGATATTCTTCATCCTGCGAACCAGCGCTGCGGCCGAGGAGCCCGAAGTGCCGGCCATCACGCCCGAGGTGCCGGCGGCGGCGTGGGCGGAGCGTGAGCTGCAGGATTTGCTGGGGGTGAGGGTGGAGGGGCTGCCGGACGGCCGCCGGTTGATACTGCCGGATGACTGGCCTGAGGGAGTCCATCCGCTGCGCAAGGACATGAAGTACGGGGACTGGCCGCCGCTGGGGGACGAGAACGCAGAGGAGTCCTATCCCTGGAAGCAGGCGCCGGAAGGCACCTCGACGGTGGTAATCGGACCCTACTTCCCCGTGCTGGAAGAGCCGACGCAGCTTCGGCTCTTTGTGGACGGCGAGCGGGTGATAGATTGCGACTACCGCGGGTTCTACAACCACCGCGCGATCGAGAAGATGGGGGACAGTGAACTGACGTACAACGAGATCCCCTTCGTGTCGGAGAGGATCTGCGGGATCTGCGGTTTCATCCATTCGAGCTGCTATTGCGAGACGGCGGAGGAGGCGATGGGCATCCGAGCCCCACGCCGCGCCCGCTACATCCGATCCCTGATGTTGGAGATCGAGCGCATCCATTCTCACCTGCTGTGGACGGGCATCGCCGGCCACATCCTGGGGTTCGACACGGTGCTCATGCAGACGTGGCGCATGCGCGAGCCGCTGATGTGGCTGTGTGAGAAGATCACGGGCAACAGGCAGACGTACGGCATGCATATCATCGGCGGCGTGCGCCGAGACATCTCCGAGGAGTGCTACCCTGAGATCCTGGCCGTCGTCGGCAAGATCGAGCAGGAGTGGATTCAGTTCTACGATGCCGTCCAAGGGGATACCACTCTCAAGGCACGACTCGTCGGAGTCGGGATGCTGCCCGAGGAGACGGCGAAGGAGATCGCCGTCCTCGGGCCGACGGCGCGGGGCTCCAATTGGGACATCGACGCGCGGGCAGACCATCCCTATGCGGCCTATGATGAGGTGCCGATCCGGGTGATTACGCACCCCGACTGCGACAACTGGGCGCGCGTGGTGGTGCGGCTGGAGGAGGTGCTGGAATCCGTCCGTTGGGTGCGAGAGGGCCTGAAGCAGATGCCGGACGGCCCCATCATGGCAAGCGACATACCGGAGGAAGTGCCGGCGGGACAGTGGGGTGTGTGCACGGTGGAGGCGCCCAGAGGGGAGGCGATCCACTACGTGCTGACGGGCGGGGACAACCGGCCGGACCGGTGGCGGGTGCGGGCGCCGACGTATAACAACTTGCAGGCTTTGCCCTCTATGATCAAGGGTGAGACCATCGCGGATGTGCCCATCATTCTGGGGAGCATGGATCCCTGCTTCTCCTGCACGGAACGGGTTGAGGTGGTGAACGTGCGCTCCGGCGAGGCGGAGAGGCTGGACTATCAGGAGCTGCTGGCGCGCTCACGCGCGGCGACGGAGCGGCTCCGGGGACGCCGAGGAGGCAGGCCGTGGCAATAACGGTTCTGGAGATCGTGCTGAGCCTGGTCATCCTGATCGGCCTGGCACCCCTGGCGGAGGGACTGCTGCGCAAGTTCAAGGCGATAATCCACTCGCGGCAGGGCCCCCCGATCATTCAGCCCTACCTGGATATCGCCAAGCTCCTGGTGAAAGAGGATCTCGCTCCCACCGACAACTGGGTCTGGCGCATGGCCCCCGCGCTGTGCCTGGGCGCCACGGTGGTGGTAGCGCTGCTCACGCCAATCGGCGGGGCGCCGGCCTTCGGGTTTGGGGGTGACATCATCGTGTTCGTCTACTTCGCCACTCTGTCGGTGGTGGCGATCATCCTGGCCGCCTTCGCCTCCGGCAACCCGTACGCCTACGTGGGGGGCAGCCGGGAGATGATGATGGCGCTGAGCGTGGAGCCAGTGATGGCGATCGCACTGTTCGTGGCCGCCATCAAGGCCCACACGCTCACCTTCGGCGGCATTCTGTCGCATTCGGCGACCAGCGAGCCGTCTATCTCCATGGCGGTGGCCGGCATCGCGTTTCTCCTTGCCCTCCAGGCCCTGGTGGGAAAGCTGCCATTCGACATAGCCGAGGCGGACCAGGAGATCATGGGGGGCCCGTTCATCGAGCGGAGCGGGCCCGGCCTGGCACTGTTTCGGTGGGCGATGCATGCGCGGTTGCTGATCTTCAGCGCGGTGCTGGTAAGCGTCTTCGTGCCGTGGCCTCACGTCGGGATCAGAGGGCTCAGCATTCTGCTTACGCTGGCGAAGATGGGAGTCTTTTTGACATTGGTGGGGCTGGTCGATGTGGTCAATCCGAGACTTCGTATCGATCAGTCGATGGGCTACTACGCTCGTATCGTGGTGTTTGTCTCGATAGGCGCCTTGGCGTTGGCGATTGTGGGGCACTGAGGAAGGGAAGAGCCAATGATCATAAGCAAGCTCAAGGAGGCGCTGATCTGTTTGAAGGCAGGGAGAGTCACGCTGCCCTATCCGTTTGCGCCGCACGACCCCGAGGATGGATTCCACGGCCGGGTCGTGGTGGACGCTGAGAAATGCGTCGGCTGCGGAGGGTGCGCTGAGGTGTGTCCGCCTCGGTGTATTGAGGTGACCGATCCGAGTCCTGAGAAGCGCGTGCTCGAGTTCTTCCTGGAGCGGTGCACGTACTGCGCACGCTGCGCCGAGGTATGCCCCGAAGATGCAGTTATCGTGACGAAGGAATTCGAGACCGCCACCAACGATCTGGAGGACATGCACATGCGGGTGGAGGTCTTCATGAGCACATGCCGCCGCTGCGGCCGCTGCTACGAACCACCCACGCCGCTCGATCGGATGATGGTCACCGGATTCCGCCCGCCGACCGGGGAGAGCGAGGGAGCCTGATGTACAATCTGAAGCTGATCGAGACCCTCAGCCTGATAATGATCATCACCTCGGTGGCGGCGGTGGAGAGCCACAACCTGAAGCGCGCCGCCACCGCCTACTGCGTGCAAGCACTGCTCATATGCGGGCTCATTCTCGCCTTCGCGGTGGGGAACCCCGCGCTCTACATATGGGCTGCCGTCGCGCTGGTGACGAAGGCCATTATCACTCCCTGGCTGCTGCTTCACTACATCAAGAGGACGGGCGAGCAGGAGGTCCCAGCCATCATCGGCTTTGGGCCATCGGTGCTGTTGGTTTCGGCGCTGCTGATCGCCTCCTATACGCTGACGCACCGATACGTTCATTTTCTTGCCCCCACGCCCGAGGCCGCGGAGGGAGCCTTCCGCACGAATCTGGCGGTCAGCATGACTGTCTTCGCACTGGGCCTATACGCGATCTTGTCCCGACGGGACGCCATAAAGACCGTTATCGGGCTGTGCTTGCTCGAAAACGCCATCCATCTGAGCCTGGTGAGCCTTGCGCCAGAGACGCCCGAGACGGCTCTTGTGGGCATCGCCACGGAGGTGGTCATCACCGTCGGCATGCTGCTCTACGTAATCGCCGGAATTCGAGAACAGATCGGCACTACCGACACCTTCGAGTTGTCAGAGCTTCACTGGTAGCGGAGGAAGAGGCGCATGCCTGAGGTTTCATCGCTGCTACCGATAGCGCTTTTCGCCGTGCCCGCCGGCTTGGCGGTGATTGCCTATCCTCTCGCCCGGGTGGCGCGCCCTCTCGGCCCTGTCCTCAATCTGCTGGGTGCGGGTGCGGCGATGGCGTTGGCAGTTCCCATCGCGATTCACACGGTACAAGGACGAGTGCTGGTCAGTCTCTCCAGGGAGTTGCGCGCGGACGCCCTCTCGGCCTTGCTGGTGGTCGTGATAAGCGGCGTCGCCCTGACGGCTGCGATATACTCCTTCCCCTATATGCGGCTCGAGCCGCTGCTCGACCGGGTGGGCCGCGCGGCTGGCCCCGAGGTGACAAATCGCCGGCTCGCCACCTTCTACACCCTTTCCCTCGCCTTCCTGGCGACCATGCTGGGGGCCTGCCTCCCGAACAACATCATCATGCTCTACGTGGCAGTGGAGGCAAGCACCATCGCCTCGGGCCTGCTGGTCGCCTTCTACTGGGATCGCCGCTCCCTCGAGGCCGCCTACAAGTACCTGATTCTGCTGACGGTCGGGATTGCGTTCGCCCTCTTCGGGTGCGTGTTCCTGTACGCGTCTGCTGCTCCCCACTTGTCTGGAGAAGCAGGTGTTCGGGGGATGCTCATCACCGATCTCTCGCAGGTGGCTCATTACATACCCCATGGGACAGCGCTGCTCATACTCTCTTTCTTCATCGTGGGGTTCGGCACGAAAGCGGGCCTGGCGCCGTTCCACCCCTGGCTGCCGGACGCCCATGCGGAGGCGCCCAGCCCGGTCAGCGCGCTGCTCTCCGGCGTCATGATCAAGATGGCGATTTATGCATTCGCTCGCACTGTTTGCATCTTCTTTCCGGTTGCGGCCTATCAGCCAGTTGCCGTGTTCATAGTGGTGCTCGCGTGCTTCACGATGCTGCTGGGCGGGGTGATGTGCCTTGCGCAGGACGACCTCAAGCGGATGCTGGCCTACTCGTCGGTGAGCCAGATGGGCTACATCGCACTCGGTCTGGGCCTGGTTGGGATAGGGTATGGCCAGTCCGCGGCCTACCTCGGCAGCTATGGCAGCCTGTTTCATCTCCTCAACCACGCCCTCGCCAAGGCAGCTCTCTTCCTCGCGGTAGGGGCAATTATCTACACCATGGGGGGCAAGAGGCGAATAAGCGAGCTGCGGGGGCTGGCACGGCGAATGCCAGTGACCGCGGTCATCTTCTTCGTGGCTGCGTTCGCCATCTCGGGCATGCCGCCGTTCAATGGTTTCTGGAGCAAGTTGACCCTGTACCTGGCCGCGGCTGAGGCTAAGCTCTGGTGGGCGCTCGGTATTGCCATCTTGACGAGCTTGCTCACGCTGGTAGCGTTCATCCGGGCTGGCTACCATGTCTTCTGGAGCGACGGCGAGCCGCACGTCGGTGAATCGGAAGTACGAGAGGCCCCGCTGGCAATGTTGGTACCCATGGGGGTTCTGGCCGGGCTGTGCGTGCTAATCGGTCTGTATCCGCAAGTCGTGTACCCCCTGCTGCATCGCGCGGCTCTGGCGTTGGCAGGTATCCAGTGAGGAGTGCCTGGGAGGTCGTTCATGGCAGTTAGCGATTTCTTGAAGAAGTTCTTCCCGAAGTCACTGTGGGTCTACCACCTTAACACGGGTGCCTGCAACGGGTGCGATATCGAGGTCATCAACGTCCTCACGCCCTACTATGACGCTGAGCGCTTCGGTATCAAACTCGTTGGCTCGCCGCGCCATGCCGATGTGCTTCTCGTGTGCGGCCCCGTGACGCGGCAAGCTAGGTCTGCGGCGAAGCGGGCCTACGAGGCCGTCCCCGCGCCGAAGCTTGTCTTCGCGATCGGTTCCTGCGCTTGCGGGGGAGGCATATGGCACGACAGCTATAATATCATCGGCGGCACGGACAAGATAATCCCGGTGGACTTCTACGTTCCCGGCTGTCCGCCGAGGCCGGAAGCGATTCTGTACGGGGTGGCCGTCGCCCTCGGGCTCGCGCCCAAGAAGAGCGCCCCGGTATATGCCCGGCAGAAGTTTCTCGATGTGGTGGAAGCGAAGTCACTGGCGGAGGCGGCTTCGCAGGCCCCCGACCAGCGCTGAGCAGGCGCCTGGGCAGGAACCAAGCCAGCGGCGGCAGAATCCACCGGCTTAGCCATGGGCGCTAAGCTAAGCAGACCCTTTCTAGTGTGGTTGCTGGGGTATGTCTCCCTGCAGGCATGTAGTGCGCCGGTAGAGGGCGCTCGGGCCACTCCTGGTCAGCAGCCCCTCGCCGATCAGTCCCTGGCGCAGTTGGATCTCACACCTCTCAGATGCACGCGCCAGGAAGTCGCGAGCCGGTTCGGGCTCCCCTCGGTCTACGCGCGCGGCGGGCTGGATGTGAGAGTGCCCGGGGCCGGCGTCCAGTCGCGTGCGCACGACATCCTTGCCCTTCTCTCGCAGCCCACAAACATCGTCTTGCCCGGACCTAGCCCTGTCAGTCGCGTCGCGCTGGCAGCGCCGAATGATCCCGCCTACCATGAACTCATAGGAGACTTATACGTCCAGTGGCCTGCGCGTGCGCTGGATGTTCTGATTGCCTGGGATCGCTACCCCGGCTGCTATTTCGACGCTGCCAGCCGCCCGCGGGAAGCGCCTATCGTTGCCCTGATTGACACTGGGGTGGACGCTGCTCATCCCGATTTCATGAACATCGGTGCGGCCAGCGCAGATGTGTCCGAAGGGGGCCAACTGTTGCTGTCCTCCGCGGGCGCCTTCCTCGGCGGCAATTGGTCCGGGGAGGCGACGGACGAGCACGGACATGGGACGCACCTCGCCGGGCTGATCGCGGCCGCCGCGAACAACGGAACGACAGCTGGAAGCGGGATTGCCGGTATTGGGTATCCGCTGCGCCTGCTGCCTCTGAAGGTTGCGGGCCCCAACGGCGTGGCAACACATGCCGACATCGCAGAGGCGATCATCTACGCGGCCGACGTCCAATCAGCAGTGATCATCGTCGGACTCGCCGGCCCCACGTGGTCTCCAACACTGCAGGAAGCGGTGGACTACGCGTGGGAGCGCGGCTGTCTCATAGTCGCACCCGCGGGCGATGCGGGTGAGGGCTTCCCCGTCTTTCCGGCTGGATGTCCCCACGTGTTTGGAGTCGCAGCAGTGACGGCATCGGGGGCGACCGCTCACTACTCGGGAAGTGGCGACCACGTCGCGCTGTCTGCTCCGGGCGGCGACGAAGTGGTAGGTGTCTACTCGACGCTGCCAACGTATGCGTGCACCCTCAGAGAGGATCTCTCCGGACCGGCCTACGGCTGGCTGTTCGGCACCTCGCAGGCCGCCGCGCACGTGGCCGCCGCGGCCGCGCTGTACGCGGGCCAGCAAGAGATTCGGCCCGAGACAGGTGACGAAGGCGTCGCTGTCTGGCAGGCGCTGCAGCGAAGAGCGGCCTCCCCAGGGGACACGGGTGGAGCTGAGTGGGATGCTGATGTCGGGTATGGGATGCTCGACGCGCCGGGCCTCCTGAGCAGCGACGAGTGGCCAATCGCCGGCACTGGGAGCATTGTAGGTCGGGTTCTGCTCGGGGGAGAGCCGGGCATAGGGGCTTCCGTTGCGGCAATCCCGGAAGGGGGCGGGCCGCCGGCCTATGTCATCACAACCTGGCCCGCTGGAGGCTATCGCATCGCAAGCCTGTTACCAGGGGTATATCGCGTCATCGCGCAGGCGGAGGCTATGTTCGCGGAGCGGGCCGGGGTGATAGTGGTGGCCGGCTGCGACGTCCCCGGGACGGACTTCCGACTCGGCGATCGCCCCGTCGGCGCCGCTCTGCTCGCAGGGGACATTCCATTGGCTGCGGTGCGCGGGCAGTCTGTGGAGTTCTCCCTCACGTTTGCCAATACCGGCGAGTCGAGCTGGCGGCGCGCGGATGGCTACCGTCTCGAACAGACGGATCCGGAATCGCCGATCAGTATCGTTCCCGACCACGTAGATCTGGCACCGGGGGAGACAATTCCTCCCGGGCAGGCCCGCACATTCACCGTGAGTCTCCCGGTACCGGACGAGTTCGGGTTCTACGAAACGGCCTGGCAGATGTGCCAGCAGGGGGGCGCCGGGCTGTTTGGGGAGGTTGCGAGCGGCACGGTCAGCGTGGCCTCGTTCCTGGACGTGTCTGCCGATCATTGGGCAGTGTGGGAGATCGAGGCCGCGAAAGAGGCAGGAATCGTATGCGGATACGAGGGCGACTTGTATCGACCTGCCAGCGCAGTCTCCCGCGACCAGATGGCCGTCTATCTGGGACGCGCGCTGGCGGGCGGGGACCAAGAGGTGCCTGCCGGACCTGGATGGGCGACATTTGCTGATGTGGGGATGGACCACTGGGCGCACCGGTACGTTGAGTACGTCTGCGAGCGAGGAGTGGTTCAGGGGTATGAGGACGGTCTCTATCATCCAGATCATTTGGTGGACCGCGGCCAGATGGCAATATTCGTGGCGCGCGCCCTGGCCGGGGGTGCAAGCGGGCTGGCCGACTACCGGCCCCCGGAAATACCGACATTCGAGGATGTAGCTACGGAGTCATGGTCGTACCGAGGGGTCGAATACCTGGCAGCATTGGGGATCATCGCCGGTTATCCGGACGATCTCTACCATCCCGAGTACATCTGCTCTCGCGACCAGATCGCAGTCTACCTCGCGCGCGCCTTCAACCTGGCGAGCGCCAGCTCTCTGCCGCTCTAGGCCGGTCCATCGCCCCCGGGCAGAAGCACGCGGGCCGCGCTATTCATCTTCCGCCATGGCGCGCCGAATCATCTCCGATCGGAGACGCTCCACTTCCTCGGCATCGCCTCGCGCAGATGCTTCGTCGAGCGCTTCCTCCGACGAGACTGGCAGGTCCTGATCTTCTCTGAGCAACTGCACAAGCGCGGCGGCGTGCTCTCGCATGCGAGCGCAGAGGGACTCTCCGTCTTCCTCCTCCTGCGCGTATCGCTCGGCGTGCCGGCGGCCGAACTGCTCAATGCTCCGCTGAGTTCGGTAAAGCTCAGTTGCCGCATGCTCGGCCTCGCCGTGTTGGAGATCCCAGAGGGCCTGAGCAATCGCGCGGTCGCGTTCGATCCACGGCCACCATCGTAAGTAGGCCCACTTCGCGGAATCGCCGACATCTGACTGCTCGACGAGATTCCAGATACCCAGGTTGTGTTCCGCGTCCTCGCGCGCCTGCGCATAGTCTGCGAGCAAGAAGGCGAAGTTACGCCTCACATAGTACTGCCAGGACTCGTCGCGCAGCGCCGCGAGTTGTTGGTCGCCCAGGGTGCGGGACTCGTCTCGTTCGGGCGAGAGATAGTAGTAGAGCAGAGATTCCTCACCATAGGGAAGCTGCCCGTCCGGCCGGCCGGACAGATGGTACTCGTCATTGAGCAGCGCTTGCCCCCGCACCTCCCCGGTGGAAGAGAGGAGCGTGCAGCCTTCGATGAAGGCGATAAACTCGCGGCCGAATCGTTCGATCTTACCGATCAGAAGGTATCGGGGATCCCGGTACAGGCGCTGAATGAATGCCTCTACCCTTGGCGCGAAGGTCTCGTTCCGCTGATCCGTGGTTTCATCCATCACCGCGTCTCCAGGCCCAAGCACTTAGGCGACACGCGAGTGAATTCTT
>JAUVSA010000196.1 GCA_030597345.1 Bacillota bacterium | reverse complement strand
TGTTAGCCGCCTTTGTCAATCTCCCGGAGCGCCTATCCGATGGCGGCGCAGAGAGCATACCCAGAACCCGATATCGCCGACCCTCTCCATCCGCGTTCTTCAGGACCGGCTTCTGCTTCCCGGCTGCCGGGGCGCTCCCGGCCCGCTGGGATCAGCTTGCCCCTCTCGCCCCTGCTCCCGCGCCCATCGGCGACGCATCGGCCGCTCGATCAGCCGGATCACACGCGTATGGGGAGACTCCCGCTTGCTCAGCGGATCCACAAGTATAGTAGTCAGCCCCAGCCAGTTTGCCCCCAGCATGTCCGTAAAGAGCTGGTCCCCGATTGCGCAGGTAGCGCTCGCATCCGTCCCCAGCGCCTCCATCGCCCGCCGAAACGCGACGGGGAACGGTTTCCCTGCGCGGGGCACCGCGGTGATGCCCAGCGTCTCCGCCGCTCGCATCACTCGGCCCCCGCGCACGGCGTTGCTCGCCACGCACAGCCTCATCCCCCGCGCCCGCGCTTCCTCCAGCCACGCTCTCACCTCGGGCCTGACTCGCGTCTCGTTCCAATCCACCAGCGTGTTGTCCAGATCCAGGATGAGTCCGCGTATCCCGCGGCCGGCGAGCCATTCCAGATCGATCTTCCAGACCGCCTCTACCAGCCGCGCCGGTCTCCGTAGGTTGCGCACAGCATACCGCCGTCTGCTTCATTCAGCACCCTCACCTTATACCACATCAGCCGCTCCGCCCACCCTCCACTACGTTGTCCGCCACCGCCCGTCGCCCAGCCCTCGCCCCACCATCAGCATCCGCATCGCGCGCTCCGCGGCTGCCTGCAGCAGCTCCCCCGCGCGCTCCATTGCCTCTCGCTCCTCCATCGGCCCGGGCGAGATCGTCATCACACCGGCGATTCCCCGCTCGGCCAGCTCCTCCGGTTCCACCTCCAAGTTACCGGTGAAGGCGATCACCGGCACTCCATGCTTCTCCGCCAGCAGCGCCACCCCGCTCATCGCCTTCCCGAACTCGAGTTGCCGATCCACTTTCCCCTCTCCGGTGAGTATCAGGTCGGCCGAATCCAGGTACTCCTCGAAGCGAAGCATCTCCAACACCAGATTCGGCCCCGAGCGAAGCTCCGCCCCACAGAAGGCCACCAGCCCCGCTCCCAGGCCTCCCGCAGCCCCCGCGCCCGGCATCCCGCGGACATCCACCCCCAGATCCTGCTCGACCACCTCTGCAAGCTTCCCCAGCGCCTTGTCCAACATCGTCACCATCTGCTGGCTTGCCCCCTTCTGCGGGCCGTACACGGCCGCCGCGCCCTCCGGCCCGCAGAGCGGGTTGCGCACATCTGAGGCCGCGTAGATCGTCGCTTTCGCGAGGCGCGGATCTCGCTTCGAGACGTCGATATGCTCCAGGCTCATCAGCGCCGCCGGCCCCCTTCCCGGTTCACGCCCGTCCACCCCCAGCAGTTTCACCCCCGCCGCCTGCGCCATTCCCGCTCCCCCGTCGCTGGTGTCGCTTCCACCCAGCCCCACGATCAGCCGCGTGCATCCTTCCTCCAGCGCCGCCAGCATGAGCTCCCCCACCCCATACGTCGTCGCCAGCAGCGGATTCCTCTTCTCCGCCGGGACCAGCGGCAGCCCGGCCGCCTCCGCCATCTCCACCACCCCGGTCACATCATCCCCCAGCACCCCGAAATTCGCCTCCACCGGGTCCCCCATCGGCCCGGTCACCTGCTGCTGCACCATCCGCCCGTTGCTCGCCTGCACCAGCGCCTGGACGGTTCCTTCCCCGCCATCGGCCAGCGGGATCGAGACAATCTCCGCATCGGGCAGCACATCGCGCACCCCCTGCACGATCGCATCTGCCGCCTGCACGGCGGTGAGACTTCCCTTGAAGCTGTCCGGCGCAACGATGATGTTCATGGCTCCGGCTCCCGGCCCCGGGCGAGCCTGGCCCGCGCCTTCCCGATCGCGCGGCCCGCCCGGCGCTCCGCCCGCTCCAGCGCGCTGAACTGACACCCGCAGTAGTTCTGTCGATAGAGCCCCATTTCCCGCGCGCGCTCGATGCTCTCCCCGTAGCTTCCGCGGAGATCGGCGAACCGAAACTCGACGCCGTGCCGCTCCCCCACCTGTCGGCCGATCTTGGCGAGCGCCGAGGTGTCCTGGTATGGGCTGATCAGGAGCGTGGTGGAGAACGCATCGAACCCGCGCCCCGCCGCTTCCCTCGCCGTCGCGCCCAGGCGCAGCTCATAGCAGGCGCGACACCGCCTGCCCTCCCGCCGGGCCAACGCCAACAAGAACTGCGCGAGCCCCATCTCCTCCCCGCCGCGCTCTCCGCTGTCGCCCTCCACCAGCGGCAGGCACATTCTCCGGGCGGCCTCCGCCAGCGTTCGTTGGCGCCGCGCGCGCTCCTCCTCCGGGTGGATGTTCGGGTTGAAGGACCACCCCGCGACTTCGCATCCCAGGCCGCGGAAGTGATCCACAACCTCCGTCGCACAGGGGCCGCAGCAGCAGTGCAGGAGCAATCTCACGCGCCCTTGACCTAGCCCGGGCCCGACTGGGCGGAGCTCGCTCCTGAGCCCTCTCTCCCCAGCAGCGCCTCCCCGAGCAGATTCGCCTGCGCCCGCGCCTTGCGGGCGGCGGTCCGCAGCAGCTCCGCCCTTCGATGGCGATCCGGGTCCCCCGTGCGCAGGAACATCAGTGACTCGAAGTTCGACTCGTTCAGCAGATTGTACGCCAGCACCCGATAGCGATGCGCGGGATCGAGCTGCCGCGAGACCTCCATCCGTTCCGCCAGCGTCGCCAGTCGGTCCGACTCATCGTGCATCCGATCCATCTCCGAGTCGGCCTCTTCGTCGTCAAGCTCCCCGAGGGCGCGCGCCGCCAGCGTCATCTGCGCCGCCCGCCCGATCCCTTCTGCCTGCTCGTCCAGCGCGGGGAATATGTCGAGGTACTCTCCATCTTTGTACGGGCGTCTCTCCGTCCCCGCATGATGCCTCACCAGCGCACTGACCCCGGCCCGCATGTCGCCCGCCCGCAGGTAGACGCGGGCGAGCTGCAGCTCGACCTCTTCCGCCGGGATGTCCGTGAGGTGCACCGCGTCATCGGCCCGGCGCGCGAGAATGGCTGCGAGAGATCTGTGGCTCGCAGGCGCGCCTATCAGCCCTGGCCCCCGCGCGATCTCTCCGCTGCTTCGATCGAGGTAGCCCTCACCAACAGCGGCAATGCCGAGCAGCGCCAGCAGCCGGTCGTAGTGCCGCTCCGAGCGCTCGAAGTCTCCCCGCGCCCGCGCCGACCGCGCCACCCCCTCCACCGCGCGCGCATCGTCCGGCGCGATCTCCCCGGCCGCCATGAATGCCGCCTCCGCCTGCTCCGGCTCCCCCGCCAGCAGCGCCACGTCGCCCGATCTCAGCAGCGCCTCTGCGTTCTCGGGTTCCAGCCCCGTGAGGTAGCGCAGCCGCACCAGCGCGCTCTTGTACTCCCCCTCCGCCGCCCTCGCCTCCGCCGCCCACCACAGGTAGTCCGGATTGTCCCATTCCCCCGCCAGCGCCGCCTCCAACTCCAACACTGCCTCCCTATACATCCCCTCCGCCAGCGCCGACCGTCCCGCCGCGTACCGCTCCACCGCGGCCGCCCGCCTCCCCCCTTCATCTGCTCCCGCCTCTGCCCAGGCCCCCTCTGCCAGCGCCCACGCCACCTGGCGCCCCAGGGACGGCGCCGCTGCCTCCGCCCCCCCGGCAGCCGGAGCGCTCACCCCGAACCTGGCCTCCCAACGCGATACCGCACCCCTCAGCGCCAGCCTCACGCTTATTTCGTCCTCGCTCTCCGTCAGTTCGCCCGTCAGCGACGCCGCCGCGCCGGCCGCCACTGCCAGCGTGTCCCGCGCTCCCTCCAGCGCCCTCCCCTCCAGATCCCTCGCCTCCAGCCAGCCATCAGAAACCGCCCGCCGGACCGCCGGAGACGTCCGGCTCGCCAGCACGACGCCGAATCCCGCCTCCGTCAGTGCCTGGGAAATGCCATTCGTGACAGACTCCGCGAGCGGCTCCGAGAGCCAGTGGCTGCGAAGGGGATAGAGCAGGACAGAGCCGCGTTCGGCCGCCCGCGCGCTACCCAGCGCGCATAGCAGCAGCAGCGCTGCCGACGCGAGCCTGATTGCGCTAGTTGCTATCCAACGCCCGGACGGCGGACTCACAGGTGCGCGCCCCATGCTTGGCGGCCTCCACGTTGTGTCCCCTGCTCAGGTCGTCTCGGTACTGGCCGAGGGCGGTTTGGTACTCGCGTCTGGCGTTCCCATAGTCGCCCGACTCTATGTACACCCAGGCCAGCTCCTCCCGCGGCCCCCCACCGGCATTCGGATTCACCCTCAAGTAGCCCTTGTATGCCTCGATGGCTCGCTGATACTGCCCCTGTGCGTAATAGGCCTGAGCCACCCGCGGAGAGCTACCCCATCCCGCCTGGAACAGGCCGGAACCGT
>JAUVSA010000205.1 GCA_030597345.1 Bacillota bacterium | reverse complement strand
GCCCTTCCGCTCTGCTGCGATTTCAGTGCCGTTCACACTCAGGGAGATGGTTCCACAGCGCTCCGGGCATCGGCAGGTCCCCGTGATCTTCCTTTCCCAGCTCCACACCTCCGCATCGCCGCCATCCAGCGCTATCAGCCTTGCCGCGGCTTCTGTCATCCGGACATGCTCCTCACAGTGGTGTCCTGGATCAGGCACCGAATATCAACCTATTACCGGGAAGGTAAGACCGATCCCATGCGCGGTATTGCAGTATCCCCCGGAGCGCCGCCGCTCACGCCACTTCGGCTGGTCGGACATTCGCCCACGCCTTCGCTGCGACCTTCTTCCCCGCCCATGTTAGGTAACTTTCAAGACGGGTCATAATTATGACTCCAACCTGCAGCGCGTTGCCGTCACTGAACTGGAGCATCTTGCGGGTTATGCAACAAGAAGGTTCGGGGAGGGGGCGCGGGTGGGACGGAGAAGGACTTCGTAGCGTCGGCGCGTTGGGAAGAAGAGAAGGGAGCGAAAGATGGAGAAGGTACGCATCGGAGTCGTGGGAGTGGGAGGAATGGGGCAGGGGCACTGCGCCTACATGGGCCAACTGGACGTGGGGGAGCTAACGGCGGTTTGCGATGTTGTGCCGGAGGTGGCGAAGGAGGTGGGGGCGGGGCACAAGGTGCCGTACTTCGTGAAGCATACGGATCTGATGGACTCGGGGCTGGTCGACGCGGTGCTGATAGCGACGCCGCACTACGGCCATCCGCCGATTGCAGTTGATGCTTTCAAGCGGGATCTCCACGTGCTAAGTGAGAAGCCGATCGGGGTGTCGGTGAAAGAGGCGAGCCGTATGATTCGTGCGGCGGAGCGGAGTGGGAAAGTGTTTGGGGTGATGTATCAGATGCGGCATGCACCGGAGTACCAGGCGGCGAGGAAGCTGCTGGACGCAGGGCGGTTGGGGGAGATCTACCGGGTGAGCATGAACATGGCCTACTTCCGGAGCCAGGCCTACTATGATTCCGGGGGATGGAGGGCGACCTGGACGGGAGAGGGTGGAGGGGTGCTGCTGAATCAGGCTCCGCATGGGCTGGACGTGTTCACATGGCTGGGTGGTATGCCGAAGCTGGTGACGGCGCAGACGCGGACGCGGATGCACGAGATCGAAGTGGAGGACGAAGCGTTCGCGATGCTGGAGTATCCGAACGGGGCGCACGGATATCTGTATGCGGCGGTCAACGATTCGCCGCAGGTGACGAGCCTCGAGATCTGCGGGGACAAGGGGAAGATCCTGATCGAGAGCACGGACTGGCGAGAGGAGGGGGTCCGGTTCTGGGAGATCAAGCCGTCGCTGAGCAGGTTCACGGTGGAGAGCAAGGAGATGTGGGCGGCGCCGGAGGCCAAGCTGGTGGAGGTGCCGCTGCGTAAGCGGGAGCAGGGCCACATCGCAGTGACCAGGAACTTCTGCCGGGCGATCTTATATGGAGAGGAGCTGGTGACGCCGGGCGCGGAGGGGATTTGGTCGCTGGAGCTGGCGAACGCGATGATCCTGTCGCACTACCGGAAGAAGACGGTGCGGATTCCGGTGAAGCGAAACGAGTATGAGGAGCTGCTGGAGGCGCTGAGGAGGAAGTCGAAGCCGAAGAGGGGGGTGCGGGAGAGGCGGATCACGGATACGCAGTTTACGGGGAAGAAGAAGTAGGGCGGTAGGCTTCGGAAGCCGGGAGCAGAGGGCGCCCGCTGCAGGCGGGCGCCTTTGTTGCATTTTGTGGGAACAATGCGAAGGCGCGGTGCGTCGAATCCTGTGAGTGCAAGGCGGGGGAGGAGCAACATGGGCAGGCAATGGAAGGTCGGGCTAGTCGTTGTGGCTGCGCTCGGGATGCTCGCTCTGGGCGGCGTGTTGGCACCGTTCTCGGGGCAGGGGACGGCGGCCGCGGCGGAGATGTCCACGCCGGGCAGTCTGAACGTGGTGGTCAAGCCCGGGGAGAAGCTGCGGACGTGCCCGCTGGAGCATACGGACGTTGAGGGATGGATCGTGGGTGACGTCGCCCACGTGCGAGTGACGCAGCGGTTCGCCAATCCCTATGATGATCCCATCGAGGCGGTGTATGTATTCCCGCTGCCGGAGAACTCGGCAGTGAACGACATGATGATGCGGATCGGGCGGCGGACGATCCGGGGCGTCATCAAGGAGCGGGAGGAGGCGAAGGAGATCTACGAGGAGGCGAAGCGGGCGGGGAAGACGGCGAGCCTGCTGGAGCAGGAGCGGCCGAATATCTTCAGCCAGTCGGTGGCGAATATCATGCCGGGCGATTCGGTTGAGGTGACGATCTGGTACGTGCAGGACTTGCGGTACGACCGCGGGCGGTACGAGTTCGTGTTTCCGATGGTGGTGGGGCCGCGCTATATTCCGGGCCAGGCACTGGCGGGGCCGGACACGGGGGGAGGCTGGGCACCGGACACGGATCGAGTGCCGGACGCTTCTCGGATCACTCCGCTGGTGCTGAAGCCGGAGGAGCGGACCGGCCACGATATCTCGCTCGTCCTGCACCTGGACGCAGGTGTGCCGACTTATGACGTGCGCTCGAAGTCGCATGACGTAGTGGAGGACTCGTGCGCGGGCCAGCCGCTGAGCGTCTCGCTCGCGCCGGACGACACGCTGCCGAACAAGGATTTCATGCTGTCGTGGCGGGTGGCGGGGGAGCGGCCGGAGGTGGGGCTGTTGACCCATCGGGACGAGCGCTCCGGATACTTCACACTTATTCTCCAACCAAAAGCGAAGTTCGACCCATGGGAGATTACGCCCAAGGAGATGGTGTTCTGCCTGGACACGTCGGGCTCGATGAGGGGCCTGCCCATCGAGAAGTCGAAGGAAGCGGTGAAGCTGTGTCTGGAGGAGATGGGGGGGAACGACACGTTTCAGGTGATTCGCTTCGCGAGGGACTGCGAAACCTTTTCGCCCGAGCCGGTGCGGGCGACGAAGGCGAACATTGCGCGGGCCACAGAGTTCATCGGGCAGATGGGGGGCGCCGGCGGCACGGAGATGCTGAAGGGGATCGAGGCGAGTCTGGCCTTTCCGGAGGATCCCAAGCGGGTGCGGATCGTGGCTTTCCTGACAGATGGATACATCGGAAACGAGAGTGAGATCCTGGCCCGCATTGAGGAGAAGCTGGGCACGGCGCGGATCTTTTCGTTCGGGATCGGGTCGTCGGTGAACCGGTATCTGCTTGTGAAGATGGCGCAGTTGGGACGGGGGGTGGCGCAGTTCGTGCGGCAGGACGAGGATCCGGATGAGGCGGTGCGCACGTTCGTGGACCGCATCTCTCGGCCGTACCTGACGGATATCGAGATAGATTGGGGCGGGCTGGACGTGTGGGATGTGTACCCGCCGTATGTGCCGGATCTGTTCGCGGATCAGCCAGTGATTTTGCACGGCCGTTACGAGGAGCCGGGCGCGGCAGTCGTCACGATCAGAGGGAGCATCGCGGGGGAGCCGTGGGAGAGGATGGTGCAGACCACGTTCCCGGAGAAGCAGCCCGAGAACGAAGCGCTGGCGGTCCTGTGGGCGCGGGCCTCTATCGAGGACATGACGGACCAGATGCACGCCGGTGAGGTAGAGGAGCTGAAGGAGGCGATCATTGACCTGGCGCTCGCGTATCGGCTGATGTCGCCGTATACGTCGTTCGTGGCGGTGGAGGAGAAGGTGGTGAACCGGGACGGCGAACTGGTGACAGTTCAGGTGCCGGTGCCGATGCCGGAGGGGGTGAGCTATGAGGGGGTGTTTGGGCCACTGGCGCAACTCGACGCGTTAAGGTTCAAGGGCGGCCTCGCTGGTGGCGGCTTTGGGGGGGGTATGCGGGGAGGCCGCGGGGCTGCGCGCGCAGGCCCTGCGGGGGTGCCTGCATCGCTTTCACCCCCGGCCAAGCCGGCATCCCCCCGCCTGTTCGACGCGAGGCAGGAGGCCCCAGTGCTGCGGACTGCGTGGCTGGCGATAGTGTCCACCGATGAGGGCGAGCCCGGAGCGAAGGCGCTGGTGAACCTCAGGAGCGCCGCGCAGAGGGTCATCGGACTGCCGACCGGCGGGGTGAGCGTGCTCTCGGCGGAGCAACTGGAGGAGCTCGGCGAAGCGCAGAATCTGCGGGTCCTAATCATCGCGGGATCGGAGCGGATGAAGCTGAGCGACAAAGCAAAAGCGGCGCTTGCCAGCTGGCGGGATGAGCGTGCTCTCGGCGGAGCAACTAGAGGAG
>JAUVSA010000042.1 GCA_030597345.1 Bacillota bacterium | reverse complement strand
CCTCGCCTAAGATGTACTGGATGTGCTTGCGGGCCCAGAAATCACACGCCACGTCGGGAAAAGGAGGTTCCTCGCATGGAGGATCCGGCACTTGGTCTTCGCCCCCACACATCGCCCGGGCAAGGAACACCGCCATTTGGTCGCGCGAAACAACCCAGTCAGGATGATACCCATCTTCGTACCCGCTCACCACCGCCTCATCCACACAGTACACAACGTGCTTGCACGCCCAGAAGTCACAAGGTACGTCAGGGAAGGGGGCCTCCGTGCACTCAGGATCAGGCACCTGCGCCTCTCCCCCACACATCGTCCGGGCAATGAACACCGCCATCTGGTCGCGCGAAACAACCCAGTCAGGATGATAGCCATCTACGTACCCGCCGGCCACTTCTGCATCGCAGACGCCCTGCACATAGCACCACGCCCAGTGCCATTTGGGGACATCCGGGAACTCGGCCGCAACTCCCCTTTGCGCCGGCACCAGAACGGCTGACACACACAGCAAACCAACGAGAGCAATTCGCAACGCACCGGTCACCGTTGACCTCCTCTGATACGAGTTCACATCACCTACGCCCATCCGCTTCACATAGCTAGGCGAGCACGCCGCCTCGACGAGGCAACTCAGCGGAAAGGCGTTCTCTTGTGGTTTCCATAGAATCGGTCAGCACTCATTGTCTGTGCGGTCGTCGGCTGGCCCGCAAAGGGGTCTAGAACCCGCGCAGCCGCTCGATCGCCTCCGCCAGCCTCGCTCGATGCTGATGGATGGGCTCCGGCGTGGTGGTGAAGTGCGTGAGGCTGGAGCATACCTCAGGCGGTACTTCGAGCAGCTTCTCTGCCTCTCGATAGACCGAGGGATCGGCGCCCGACCCCCTGAGCCGCGCGATCTCCTCCCTCAGCAGCCAGAAGTATTCGTAGTCCTCGATTCCATCTCTGAGCAGCTCCCATCGAATCGACGGCACCGGCCCGCCGAGGTGCGTGCTCTTGTCGTTCGCCGGATCGCGGTTGGGTGGATAGAAGAAGCGCCCGTCCCCGTTGCCCCAAGGATTCCTGACCCCGGCCGCCGTGCTATACCCCGACGTCCAGCTCATCGCATCCTCCCACGGATTCTGAACCGCCGGTCCAGGATAGGCGGCACGGGATGTCCAGTAGTTCGTCTGCCAAACGAGGATCCCGTCCAGCCCGTACTTCCAGGTCTCCCACAGCCATAGACGCATCTCGGTGCCGTGGTGATCGAGAAAGAGCGTGAAGTAGGGCGCCTTCGGCCCGGTGCAGAGATACCACCATATCTCCTCCCCCGCCGCCTTCCGCCTCTGCACGGATTCCTCGTCCAGCATGTAAGTCGGAATGCACCACAGGTCAACTGCGCCATACAGCTCGGGCGTTGGCTGCTCCGTCAGCATCCGGGTGAGCTTGGGCCCCGCCCGGCGGATGAGCTCCATCCCGTCCCGCACGAACTCGTAGTCCCTCTCCGCGGGCTCGTCGAACCAGTAGACGTAAGCTCTATCCAGCCATCCTCGCGCTTCCAGGTGATCTTGGACCGCCCGCACGTAGCGCGTAAAGGCCGCTTCATGTTCGGGAGTGCCCTGTTCGAACCCCGCGATGTTGCCGAGACGTCGAGAGTGAAACGTCCCGCCCCCCAGCCCTTCGAGGTCCAGCACGAAGCTGTTGAACCCCAGCTCATCGAGCGCATGACGGGCGCTTTCGTCGAACGCGGAAAAATCCAGCTCCGGCTCCATCACACCTGCCGAAGACTCCCGCCAGTCCACGCCGATCTCCGCCCCAACAGAGTACGGTGCTACCCGGTGCTCGGCGAAGCTGCGCAGATACAGGTCGAAGACCTCTGCCTGTTCGGCCTCCGTCTCCAGATTGTGATAGCGCGTGATGCCGCTCTGCCAGAGACCGAATCCGCTCCGGACGTGAGTCTCCTCCGGTAGATCGAATCCCCACACATGCACTTGCAGAGGAACGCCCCAGGATCTCTGCTCTGTGGCGATCTCTATCTCTCCCAGATAGTCGCCGGCGGGCGTGCCGGATGGGATGTGCACGGTGATCCAGAAGGGCTGGTTTCGCCCAGCCTCCAGCGCTGTCGCCTCCGTATGCAGCGGCAGCGGATCGGGCCAGTGGTCCACGGATCCGACCTCGTCGGTCGGCCGCGCGACGAGCAGGTATTCCACTGTCCGGATATCCACCTCCGAGGCGGGAATCCGCGCGCCCGACTCTGTCACTAGGTCGCTCACCGAAAGCCGACATTCGCGCAGAGATTCCCGGGGTGTGAGCACCAGTTGGGCCGCTTCGTACTCGTTCCCGGCCGCGCTTATCTGCACCGCCGAGCCTATCCTTTCGGGCGCAGGCCGGCGCTGGCTCACCTTCCATTCCGGCTCACACCACCAGACAGCCATCTCCGGATCGTCCGCGAGGAGCTGCCCGCCCCGGGCGTCATACAGGGGTGACACCCGGAACTCCGACTGGACCTCCCACAGCGTCTCCCCGCTTGCAGCGTCTAAGCAGCGGAGGGTGAGCGTGTGGTCGCCGCTCGCGTCTATCCGATACGGCAGGGCGACCCGAGATGGCACACCGGCAGGAAGGGAGATTCGCCGCTGAGAAAGGGCGACAGGCGCGCCGTCTCGCTCGATGGCTACGCTCATTAGCACCACGCGCCGCACGCCCCGGCTCTCCAGGAGCAACTCCACCTCCGAGTCCCCCCCAGGTATCAGGTTCCCAACATCCTGCACCTCGACCTCAAGCCCGTCAGTTTCACGCAGCAGCGCGAAGTACTGCGTTCCACCGACTGCCGTGACCACCGATCCGGCTTCTTGCAGCCGACACCCGTATTCATAGCCGTCCACCTGCAGCGCTGACCCTTCAGTCGACCGAAGTCGTATCCACACCTCCCGCGCAGGCAGCACCTCAGCCGGCACGGGAAAGCCGACTCGTTTCACCCCGCTCATCTCCCCCACCTTCGCCCACTCCTCTCCGTCCCTGCTGGCCTCGATGACGAGCGAGCCCCGTTCCCACCAGTTGACCGCCACCTCCACCTCCGACTCCGCCTGCCGCAGTCTCCCCACCCGGTGTCGGTACACGACCTCCGCTGCATCGTCGAAGACCCAGCGGTTGCTGTTGAAGCGCGCGTCGAACCGCTCGAGGCAGCGAAACCCCGTCGTTCCCAGCCCACTCAGCCGGTGCTCTGCCGTATACCTGCCGGCCCGCACGCGCTCCCCCTCGCCCAGCGGAAGGTTCAGCCCTTCCGGTCGCCGCTGCACCGCGAATGCCGGTCTGAAGTCAACCTGATCGAAGAGGACTGTGCCCTTCACATGCCACTGCCCGAGCCGAAAGAACGAATCAATGAGAACGGCGTCGGGAGTGCGGAGGAAGAAGGTGTACTTCTGCCATTCTCTTGGCGGATTCGCGTCCCGGTTGACCCAGTCCAGCCCTGCTATCGCGACGCCCCCAATCGCCTGCGGGCCTCGCCGCGCCCAGTACGAGACATAGTAGAAGCGGTCCGGCTCCAGGCTCACGCCCGGGACCGGGGCCCACCAAGTGGAATCGTCTCCCATCCCCGTGATGCCGAGGCACGACTCGCCGTCGTAAGCGTCCGACTCCCTGCCCCCGGCACCGACGGTGGATACCTTCCACCCTGCCGGTCCGGTCTCGCCGGCCTCGAAGGACCGGTTAGGCAGCATCTCCGTCGATCTCCCCTCCGCCCCGGCGGGAACCAGAAACGACACCACAAGAACTGATGAGACAGTGATGGCCAACAGCGTTCTCATCATCTCAGATCTCCCTTCCCGGTTGGTCGGCCAACCGGACGGCACACTCGCGAACGTCCATCCCGGTAACGGTTCGAGGTCATATCAGTCCTGCCCTCCCGGTACTGCCCGCGCGTCTCGCGCGATATTCGGCCACTACCGAGACCATGAGCGTTTCTCCGCCCCAACCGCCGCTCGTCAGGAGCAGGACTTCACAAGCCTGCGCGCCAATAACACAGAAGGCGGAGGCGGAGTGTAGGTGTCTCCGCGCCAGATTTCGGAGGAGCTAACAAGTGAGCGAAGCGCAGTCCTGCCCCGCCGATCCGAGAACCTATGGACGAGAGCTGACAGGAGAGGCCCTCGACCAACTTGCAGTCAACACGATCCGTGCCCTCGCCATGGACGGAGTTCAGAAGGCCAAGTCCGGCCACCCCGGCATGCCCATGGGGATGGCAGACGCTGCTTATGTTCTCTGGGCCAAGTTCCTCCGCCACAGCCCCTCCGACCCAGAATGGCCCGACCGGGACCGCTTCGTGCTCTCGGCCGGCCACGGCTCGATGCTTCTCTACACCTTGCTACATCTCTTCGGCTATCCCCTCACCCTCGACGACCTCAAGCAGTTCCGCCAGTGGGAGAGCCGCACGCCGGGCCATCCCGAACACTGGTGCACTCCCGGCGTAGAAACCACCACCGGTCCCTTGGGGCAAGGACTCGCCAACGGTGTGGGCATGGCCCTCGCCGAGCGCATGCTCGCCGAAGCCTTCAACCTTGACGGCGAGGTCATCGTCGATCACTACACGTACGGCATCGTGAGTGACGGCGACCTGATGGAGGGCATCTCCCACGAAGCCGCTTCCATCGCCGGCCATCTGGGCCTGGGCCGACTCATCTACCTCTATGACGACAACCACATCACCATCGAGGGAAGCACCGACCTCGCCTTCAGTGAAGATGTCGCTGGCCGTTTCGAGGGCTACCACTGGCATGTCCAGCAGATCGACGGGCACGACCGAGAGGCGATCGCAAAGGCTATCGAGACCGCGCGGCGAGAGCTCGATCGGCCGAGCATCATCCTCTGCCGCACCCATATTGCCTACGGAAGCCCCAACAAGCAGGACACGGCTGACGCCCACGGTTCCCCTCTGGGCGAAGACGAGATACGCGCCACCAAGGAGCACCTCGGCTTTCCGCCCGAACCCCTTTTCTTCGCCCCCGACGTCGTGCGGGAGCTGCTCGCCCGTCGACGACAAGAACTGGATAAGACAGCCAGCGCTTGGAAGGAGCGCTTCCGACGCTGGCGCGACAAGCATCCCGAGCTTGCCAAGCTATGGGACACGCGCATGTCCGGCGAGCTTCCCAAGGGCCTTGGCGAGCGCCTTCCCCAGTTCGAGAACGGCAAGGCCATCGCCACCCGCAATGCCTCCGGCGAGGTGCTCCAGGTCCTAAGCGCCGAGATCCCGGGGCTGGTCGGAGGCTCCGCCGACCTCGCCCCCTCCACGAAGACCCTCATCAAGCAGGAGACAGCCGTCGGAAGAGGCGCCTATGCCGGGCGCAATATCCACTTCGGGGTGCGCGAGCACGCCATGGGCGGCATCCTCAACGGCATCTCCGTGCATACAGGATTCATCCCCTATGGCGGGACCTTCCTCGTCTTCGCCGACTACATGCGACCATCCATTCGTCTCGCCGCTATGATGGGGCGACGGGTCATCTACGTCTTCACCCACGATAGTGTCTTCGTCGGCGAGGACGGCCCGACCCATGAGCCTGTGGAGCACGTTGCTTCGCTCAGGACCATCCCCAATCTCACCGTCATCCGTCCTGCCGACGCAGCCGAGACAGCTATTGCCTGGCTGGCCGCGCTCGAGCGCAAGACCGGCCCCACAGCTCTGATCCTCAGCCGCCAAAACCTGCCCGTACTTGACCGCAGTGAGCTGGCCCCTGCCGACATGCTGCGCCGGGGCGGATACGTGCTGCTCGATGCTCCGGATCCGGAGCTCATCCTCATCGCCTCCGGCTCCGAGGTCCACATATCTCTGGATGCCGCTCGCTCGCTGGCCGACGACGGCCGTCGAGTCCGGCTGGTCAACCTGGCGAGTTGGGAGATCTTCGAAGAGCAGCCCGAAGCTTACCGGCTCGAGGTGCTCCCGCCTTCCGTACCTCGCCTCGCGGTGGAGGCCGGTGTTACATTCGGTTGGGAGCGCTACCTCGGCGATCGGGGCGAGATGCATGGCATCGATCGTTTCGGAGCTTCTGCGCCGTGGGAACTCATCGCGGAGAGGTTCGGGTTCACTGCGGAGGCCATAGCGCAGAAAGCGCGCCGCCTGATCTCTGGGCGCTGATCGGCGCTGCAGGCAAACGATGGTCCTGCCGCTCCTGTGGGTGCTGCTGGCGGCCCTCGCGCTGGTGCTGTCGTGGACCACTCACTCCGCGGGATTCGCCTGGGTGGGTTACCTAATGCTTGCCACCTGGCTGTTCGGATTGTCGGCCGCGCGTCTGGCGCAGCGAGGGCTGGTCGTCACTCGGCGCCTCTCGGCCGATCGCGTGCCGTTCGGGGGAGAAGTAGACGTCGAGGTCACAGTAGCCAACCGCAGCCGGTTTCCGGCTCTCTGGCTCGCCGCCTCCGAAGCCCTGCCGGCAGGTCTCCCAATGACTGGGGTGCGAGGCCAAGTGGGCCCGGTGGCAGGCCGGAGACAGTTCCTCTTTCGCTACACTCTCCACGGCGCCCGGCGCGGGTACTACCAGATCGGGCCCACAGTCCTGCGTACCGGCGACCTCTTTGGCCTCTCCCAGCGAGAGCGCTCGGGGGCAGCGCCCGACCGGCTGATCGTGTTTCCGCAGATCGTTCCCATCCTACAGACTGGTATGCCCTCGCGTCGTCCAACGAGCGACGTGCGGGCCCGCCGGCGTGCTCTCGAGGATCCAACGCACGTGATCGGCGTCAGGCCCTACCAGCACCGGGACGGAATCCGCCGCGTCCACTGGCGCGCCACTGCTCACACGGGCCGACTTCAGTCCAAGCTCTTTGAGATCTCTGCTCAGGTAGAGACCGCGCTTGTGCTGAACCTGAGGCGCCGCGACTACCCAGATTCTCCCACGGAGGCCGAAGAGGCGGCCGAGCTGGCAATAGTCGCCGCCGCCTCAGCTGCCCGGCACATTCTGGACCACCGCCAGCGCGTCGGCCTGCTGGCACTCGGTGGCGATCCGGGTCTCGACAATCCTGACGGCGCCTCCCGCGTGCGCCCCGGCCGCGGACGCGAACAGCTGACCGCAATCCTGGCCGTGCTAGGCAGGGTCGAGCTGGGAGCCTCCGATGACCTCGCCGAGGCCCTGAACCGGGAGAAGGATGCCCTGGCCTGGGGGTCGCTGGTCGCCATCATCACGCCGAGCCTGACGGACCGATCTCTCGCCGCCATCCTGAGCCTGCGCAAGGCCGGCTTCGAGACCGGTGTCGTCCTCGTTGGCCGAAAGCCGCCTCGCGCGGCTGATGCCGAACAGCTCGCAGCGCTGGGTGTCGCGGCTGCCCGCGTTGTCTCGGAGGCCGATATCCGTGGCCTGGTCCTCTAGCGATCGAAGCTCCCGCCAGCGCTTCCGGATCGAGTTCTGGTCCTGGGCGACCTGGCTGGTCCTCGCCGTTGTCTCCTATCCCGCTGTGGTCCTGATCTGGACTGCTCCTCGCGCCGGTTTGGCGGGAGGCCTGGCTGTTGGCCTCTTTCTGCTGTTCGCTGCCAGCCTGGGCTATGCCGAACGGAGCGAGCTCAACCGCTGGTTCTGGCCCGCGGGATCCGGCCTGGCCGTTGCCAGCATGGTGGCCGTCCTCGCCTTTGCCAGTGATGGGACGACCCTGGGAACCGCCCTCTTTTGTGGCTTCACCGTGGCGTGCGAGATCATCTTCATCTGGCACTTCCTTCCTTGGATCGTGCGTGACGCCGATGTGCCTTCCGGCCACACGGGTTTGCAGTTCGTGCCCAGAGGCGCACGATCACCGGTCCGCGTCCGAGCTGCCCTTGGCCTAGTGCTCCTGCTCGCCTTCCTTCTCTTCGGATTGGGTGCTGTATGGTCCCGCGGTGAGAAAGGCGTGCCGGCTCCCACCGCCTGGCTGATTGCCCTTGCGCTCGTTTCCTTCACCCTCATGTTCGTCGAGCGCATGAGCTTCTTCGAGCACTCCGCGCGGCATGGGAACCTCGTCATGGCTGCCGGCTGCTACCGAACGTGGATTGGGAACGGCCTCGCGCTCCTGGTCCTCGCTGCCATCCTTGCGGCAGCTCTCCCCTGGAGGCCCTCGCCGAAGCGGAACGACACAGCTCGAGTCGGCAGCGCGACGGTGGAGACGCCAGCGCTGCCCGCCCCTCGCACGTCGGGCCTGCGTGAGGCCTTAGACCAGGCCGCCGCGGCCGTGAAGCAAGTGGCCACAGCAGCACTCGCGGCGCCCAGGGCCATTTTTGCGCTGTGGCTGCTCCTGCTCCTGCTTCTCCTCGCGCTGGTGCTCGTCTGGGGATTCCGACGGAGCCGGGCCGCCAAGCGGCTCGTGTGGCTGCTCAGATGGATGCTGTCCGCGGCCGCGCGGGTCTGGCGGCGATTCATCGCCGCTCTTGCCCACTTTCTCCCGGCACCTGACTCAGCGCCCGTCGAGAAGCCAGCCGCCGGGAGAGAGGAACCTGCCGATCCCCTGTTCGACTTCTTCGAGGACACCGAAGCCCTCGCTGCTCTCTCGCCGCGCGAAGTAGTGATTCGCACTTACCACCTGCTGCTCAACTTCGCGGAGATGCTGGGGCATGGCCGTCGCCTGGGCCAAACGCCTTTCGAGTATGCTGAGCAGCTTCAGCAGGAAGTCCCCGCTGCAGCCGAGTCTCTGCTGGCCCTCACCTGGGCCTATGCTGGAGCAATGTACGGCGGCGACCGTGCTGTTCTCCCGGAGCCCAGCGCCGTCCGCCGCGCTTGGGATCGCGTGAGCGCGGCCCTGACCACCGGGGCCTCCCCCGAGCACATCCTCCTGCGGCGCCGGGCATACCTGGCGACACGCGCCTTGGATGACACCGGCTAGGTGGCAACAGTCTCCCCAAGTCGATGCCTGCCTGCTATGTCACTCTCCTTTCATCACTTCACAAACAAGGATCGACGCCGTCTCGGGTCGAACTCGCGTCTATACTTGGGAGGCCAGCGGCGTCCTGCGTCGGGGCCGATTGCCCCAGCAACCCGTATTCACTGCAGGAGAGGCAATGATGGTGGAGTTGACGGACCGTGACCGCGACATGTTCAAGCGACAGATTCAGATACCGGGCTTCGGGGAAGAGGCTCAGCTAAAGCTGAAGAACTCATCCGCCCTGGTCACCCGCGTGGGCGGGTTGGGCGGACCACTCGCCTTGTACCTCGCAATGGCAGGCATCGGCAGGTTGATCCTCGCGCACTCAGGGAAGCTGACCTGGTCGAATCTCAATCGCCAGATCCTCATGCGATACGACGGTGTCGGCAAGCCGCGCGTCGACTGCGCGACCGAGCTCTTCGAGCGATTGCATCCCGAATGTGACGTAGTCGCGGTTGCTGAGGACACCAACGAAAGCACCGCGCGCGAGTGGGTCGCCCAGGTAGACGTCGTCTGCGACTGTCCCCCGAGCTTCGAGGAGCGGTATGCGCTGAACAAAGCCTGCGTCGATCTTCGCAAGCCTATGGTAGAGGCCGCCATGTACGGAATGGAGGGAACTCTGACCACCGTCATCCCCGGCGAGACGCCCTGCCTCGCCTGCCTCGTCCCCGAGAAGCCCGAGTGGTGGGAGACCTACGGCTTTCCCGTGCTTGGCGCAGTCTCGGCGGCCCTGGGATGCCTCGCCGCGCTCGAGGCCATCAAGGTCGTGACGGGCTTTGGCGAGCCGCTCAAGGGACAGATGCTCTCCTACGATGCCAACGCCATGGACTTCTACAAGTTCCCAATTGCGCGGCGGCCGGACTGCGCCGTCTGCGGCCATCTCTAGATCGCCTCTCTGGATCAACCGATATGAGCGCTAAGCGAGCCCCCAAGAGGGCCCCGAAAAAGACGCAGAAAAAGAGCGCCGCGCGAGCCAGGCCCGCGGCAAAACCGAAGGCGCGCACAGCATCCCCGGTGCTTCGGCCGCTGCCCGTCTACGAGTTCGAGGCCGGCGGGCTGCGGGGCTACGTTCGCCTGGCCGATCCGGAGCGGGGGCTGGAGTTCTCCGCGTTCCCCGAAGGCAACGCCCTCTTTGTGCCCTGCAAGGAGGTCCTCTCGCTCCGACACTACCTTTCCCGCGGGGAAGGCGGGCTGCTCGTCCCGCGTGAAGAGGCAGCCTGCAACGGAAAAGTTGACAAACAAGCGGTGGTATTTCAGTACGAGCAATCCCCGAAGTGGCCCGTCGCCGCCACTGCCCGGTACGACCTTCTCGCCGAGGGCGGAGTGGACGTCACCTTTGCCTTCACCCTTGCCAAGGGACGGCAGGGCTTTGAGGCGGGCGTCGAAACCGTCATGCCCAGAATGCACCAGTCTACTTACGTCCACGCGGGCGGCCGATGGGTCCATGCCAGCGCAGGCCCGCGGCTCCAGCGCTTTTACCCTCGGAACATGGGGGCGGCCGAGCTTATCGCCGACGGACGCTGGAACGGACTCCGCATGGCCGGCATCGGGCTTTCCGTCGAGCCCCAGGGCTACGACTATCCCATGCTTGTCGTCTGGGAATCCAGCACGGGCTGGGCGCTGGCTTACATGGCGCTCACGGACGAGTGCAGCTCAGTCTGGGTCAACGGGGCCGATCGTTCTCTCGGACTGGGCCTTGTCGGCGCCGACATCAAATCAAGATCCACCGCTACCTGTCGCGTCCGCGCGGTCCTGTGTCGGGCCGCCCAGCTCGACGATGTCTTGCCCTACTATCGAGAGTTCGTCCAGGGAGCGCGAACTACGCGGAGGAGATAGCGCCCCCTCGCCGGACGACCTGACGGCCTCGCTCGCCGCACCCCCAAGCGAAACGGGCTGGCCGCGGCGACTTCAACGGCCCGCGAGCTTGCCGTCTTCCCCGGGCGATTGCTGAATGCGCCGGAGGACGCTTTCCCCGTGTCACTTCCCATCACCGAGACGACAGCCCGAGACCGGCCGGGAACGGAAATAGACCAAATGTGTAGAGCACCGACAGTCGCTGGAACCAAACCGGGGAGCAACGACCTCGGCCCCTGGCAGAGATAGGATGCGGCGGTTTCGCGCACACTCCATCT